>NZ_JAWPOX010000513.1:0-706 GCF_033344475.1 Vibrio sp. 1288 | reverse complement strand
CGGCCCAAATAAGCCTCTTTGCCATTTAGGTGGTTGGTCGCAAAACGCTGGTAATGTTCTTTGCTAAGTTGCGTCGATGCATCGCATTGGCTAAACAAGCGAACATACGCACGCAGTCCGAGATCTTTGGCTTTTAGCTCTATCGCGCTAATAACTTGCTTGAAGTCACCGCACTTTAGAATCGAGCCCTGCAAATCCATGAACTCGTAGAAGGTACGATCGTTGTTTGCCGCAAGCGACATTAACGTGGTGATCTCTTCTTCAAGCTCTTCAATACGCTGCCGCTGGCGATTCATTTGAATATGCACCAACGAAACCGTACCTAAATCCGAATGTGGAAAAGACAGACGATCCACCAGCTCAGGGCGCTCAACAAAAAAGTCAGGGTGATCTTTTAGGTATTCAGCCACCACTTCTGCCGTTAATGCGTCAGCTTCAACTTGAGACAAACCGTTTCCTTTTTCTTTGACTAGCACGACAGTTGACCATCAAATACGTGAGTTGCCGGGCCGGTCATAAAGAGTGGTTTACCTGGGCCTTGCCAAGAAATATGCAGCTCACCACCAGGTAGCGATACTTTCACACTCTCATCCAAAAGTCCTTGCAAAATACCCACAGCCACCGCGCCACATGCGCCGCTACCACAAGCTTGTGTTTCACCTGCGCCGCGCTCGTAAACTCGAAGACGAATATGGTCACGACTCAC
>NZ_JAWPOX010000512.1:0-707 GCF_033344475.1 Vibrio sp. 1288 | reverse complement strand
ATTCAGCCAACAATACATTGAAGATACACTAAGCCATTACCCTGATTTAGCTACTGGCTTGGTTAACCTATTTGCTAAACGTTTCGATCCAAAACATAAAGGCAGCGAAAAAGGCCAAAGTGATCTGATTAAGAAGCTGACTGAACAACTGGATCGTGTAGAAAGCCTAGATGATGATCGTATTATTCGTCGTTACATGGATATGATCATGGCAACGCTGCGTACTAACTACTACCAGTTGGACGAAAACAAGCAGTCGAAGCCTTGGCTATCTTTGAAGATGAAACCAAGCGAAATCCCAGAGATTCCTCAGCCAGTTCCTGCTTTTGAGATTTTCGTCTACGCGCCAGACATTGAGGGTGTTCACCTTCGTGGCGGTAAAGTTGCACGTGGTGGCTTACGTTGGTCAGATCGTCAAGAAGATTTCCGTACAGAAATTCTTGGTCTTGTAAAAGCTCAGCAAGTTAAGAACACCGTTATTGTTCCAGTTGGGGCGAAAGGTGGTTTCGTTTGTAAGCGTCAGCCGTCTCTGACCACTCGTGATGAAATCTTTGCAGAAGGTCAACGCTGCTATAAACAGTTCATTCGCGCATTGCTTGATGTTTCTGACAACATTATTGAAGGCGAGGTGATTCCACCACAAAACGTAATTCGTCACGATGAAGATGACCCATACCTAGTGGTTGCTGCCGACAAAGGCACGGCGA
>NZ_JAWPOX010000511.1:0-707 GCF_033344475.1 Vibrio sp. 1288 | reverse complement strand
AAAGTTCAACGTCCTTCGGCATGTAACTCGCTAGACACACTGCTTGTTCACGAGAAAGTGGCGGCGAAATTCTTGCCAATGATTGTCGAGCGAATGAGTGACAAAGTGACGTTTGTAGCAGAACCAAAAGCGAAAGCGCTAATGGCTCAAGCTACGCAAATTCGCGATGCCGTAGAAGGTGATTTTGATACCGAATGGCTAAGCTACACGTTAGGTGTAAAAGTTGTCGCTGACGTGAAAGAGGCGATTGATCATATGCGAGTTCACAATGCGAGTCACTCAGATGCAATCATGACCAACAGCTTGATTAACTCAGAGTTGTTCATCAATTCGGTGGGCTCGGCTGCAGTTTATGTGAATGCGGCAACGCGCTTTACTGACGGCGCCCAATTTGGCTTGGGGGCTGAAGTGGCCGTCTCAACTCAAAAGCTACATGCACGTGGCCCGATGGGTTTGGAAGAATTAACAAGCTACAAATGGGTCGGCAAAGCGAACTACTTAGCACGCAGTTAACAGATTCGACTCGATATTGATTGAAAAAGGGGCACTAGTGCCCCTTTTTGTTTTCTCTCACATATCAATTCCGCTACACTAGTCTGGCTTTTGGGACGGCCCCAAAGGCACGTTATTTGGAGGTGATATGCATTGTCCTTTTTGTTCAGAGAACGATACAAAAGTAATTGATTCCCGATTGGTTGCGGATGGTC
>NZ_JAWPOX010000510.1:0-708 GCF_033344475.1 Vibrio sp. 1288 | reverse complement strand
TGCGTGTCTGACGCGCCTGGCGTTCCTCTTAAGTAGTTGAAAGTTAGTGAAAGTAAGTGAATAGGCTCCTTCGGGAGCTTATTTTTTATCTCATTAGCATTGCTTGACTTCACTTATTAGCCGCGTAGCATCGATGTACGTCAATATTATGTGCAAAGGAAGGCCATATGACCGTCAAGGTATTTTGGAAAAAACCTTACCAAACAGAACTCACCTCCACGGTAACTCGAATTTCGGACAAAGAAGTCGAGTTATCCCACACTATTTTTTATGCTGAATCCGGCGGACAAGAGAGCGATGCAGGTACGATCGACGGGATTCGTGTCGTCGGTGCAATTAAGTCTGGCTCACGCATTGTTTACACTCTAGAACGTCAACCCACGTTTCGAGTTGGCGACCAAGTGATCACTCAAATTGACTGGCAAAGGCGTTATGCGTTGATGAAGCTCCACTTTGCGGCGGAAGTCATACTTGAACTGTTCACGCAAAAATTTGCAAACATTCAGAAGGTTGGCGCACATATCTCCGCAGATAAAAGCAGAATTGATTTTGAATGGCCTGAAAGCATCACGCCACTGCTAGCGGAGTTTCAACAACAAGCTCAGGCAGTTATCGATTCGAACGCTGAGATTGAGAGCGCATTCTCTGACGAAGGCCAAGAAAGGCGCTATTGGAAAGTGGAAGGCTTCGCTCAAGTGCCTTGCGGTG
>NZ_JAWPOX010000509.1:0-708 GCF_033344475.1 Vibrio sp. 1288 | reverse complement strand
ACGGTCACTAAAATTGCAGCGTATCCCAAAATCATCGTTGTCGCGTCCATGTGTAAAGTTCGCTGTAATTATTGAACGAAACTGACGCATCATGTTGGCAAAATGTGACGTACTTTGTTTTAGTATTGGTGTTAAACTGCGTTTAATTAATTAAATCTAGTGATTTTTGGCAAAGGGAGTTGGCATGGACAAAATTGATAGGCAGTTACTTCATCTCATACAGAAAGACGCCACATTAACGACAGCGGAGCTCGCTGACCAAGTAGGGCTCTCTGCTTCACCATGTGCGAGGCGCTTAAAACGTCTTGAACAAGAAGGGGTTATCAGCGGATATCGAGCAATGATCTCACGTGGCGCAGTAGGCATTGCGATGACGGTGTTCGTTGAAGTGAGTTTGAATAATCACCAAGCGTCGTCAATCGATGAGTTTGAAACCGCAATCGTCGATATGGATGAGGTGATTTCTTGTCACGTTGTATCTGGCGCTTACGATTATTTATTGGAAGTGGTAAGTAAAGATCTTCCCGGATACGAAAGCTTCACGAGAAAGCTGCAAAGGTTAGAAAACGTCAAAGACATCCACACACACCTTGCTATTCGGCAGGTAAAAGGAAATGGCTGTTTACCCATTTAATTTGATCATTGTGCCTGTAGTGAGCAAGAGGGGAGATAAATGAAGTGGCTCGATAGATTGAAGATTGCCAACTA
>NZ_JAWPOX010000508.1:0-709 GCF_033344475.1 Vibrio sp. 1288 | reverse complement strand
TCAACAAAGACGACAACTACGGTACTAACCTACTAACGGGGCGCTACAAAGACTCGGCATTAGGTAAAACCTTTAAACGTCTAGCTGATGACGTCAACGAACGCCGCAAAGTGAATGAAGATTATACGCCCGTCATTATTTCTGATTTTGAACTGGAACATGGTCGACAAGTCGCTTGGCTTGGTGCACCTATCGTTCAGCAAGGCTATTTGCACAGCTATGCTATGTTCCGTTTACCAAACAACGGCATTACCAAGCTGATCGCAGATAAAAACCGTGAATCGTCCATCAACACTCTACTGGTCGGCAGCGATCAGCAACCACGTACGATTAATACCAAGCAAGACAGTATTCAAAACAGTCTTGAAGTCATCGATAAAGCTTTAGCGGGACAAACCGACGTTGGCACCTACACCAATGGACTTGGCGAAGAAATTATCGCTGCATTTGCCCCAATTCAAACACGCGGCATTACATGGGCGCTCGTGGTTCAACTTCCAGAAAAAGAGGCGTTTTCACGCATTCATCAACTGGAAAAACTCTTCGTTATCGCCATGCTAATCGCGATCATTCTTGTGGTGATTGCATCGCATTATTTGTCCAACTTCATTACATCACCACTGCTGAAACTGACTTGGGCAGCGGAGAAAGTATCCGCTGGCGACCTCGACGAAACGACATTCAATACCGAACGTAAAGATGAAATCGG
>NZ_JAWPOX010000050.1:0-29075 GCF_033344475.1 Vibrio sp. 1288 | reverse complement strand
ATCAAAGTCAGTGAATGAATGTCCCTGATCTGATCGTAATATTCTGATTTAGTTCATTCGATTTACGCAACAAAGCCCAATGAATGCGAACGGTGCCGTTATGTGCTACGTACTCGCTATATTGTTTATGAGCCAGGCGACAGGTATTGAATTAGCTCCCTTCCAAATGGGGATGGCAATATTTCTATCAGTATTGATGTGTATGGGTACTATTGTTGTTCCAGGAGGTATGGTCATTGTTTATACCTTCCTTGCCTCATCAATGGGCTTACCACTTGAAAGTGTGGCAATCCTAATTGGTATTGACTGGTTTTCAGGAATGTTCAGAACTCTACTAAAAAATGTGGTTGACGTGATGTTAGTAGCTGACAAAATTGGAGAGTTTGACAGAGACGTATACAACGATAAAAAAGCTGTTGAGTACGTTTAAATTAGCTATCTGTCCTTAGCATCGGTGCTCAAATTGCGAAAACACTGCTACGTGGTGAAGTGGTTTATGACTTGGGTACTGGTATCACTACCCCTTATCAGGGTGACTTTGTGACAGTATAACCAACGTTACATCAATCATCAGGCCCCAACTCGTTGGGGGCTTTTTTTTGCCCGATTTACGAGTCGCCCTGATACTCACTAAGAATGGTCAGCACTGCCTCATCCAGTTCTTGCTGAACAGACGCAGGAAGACGGCCAAACTCATATGAAAAGTTACGCCCCTTCACACGTTTACGGGCAAACACACCTTTACTTTTAAACTCGGCCAGCGGAGTCACTTCTGCCGGATCTTTCTGTTTGGCTGTTTCGATTTTCAGCTGTTTTTTCACCGCGGCGATGAGCGCATCGCGGATTTCATCGGAAGCCAGTTCATCCAGTGGCAACGCCTCTTTCTGCTGCTCAATCTGACTGATGAAATGGCTCAGCGTTTTCTCATCACCGGCCAGCTGCTTCATCACGGCATCCAGTGCAGTGTAATCGGTATGAGACAGTTCATTCACCACCGGAAACAGTGCAATAAGACGTTCATCAATACTGGCGGCTTTCAGCGCTTTGCTCACTGCCGGACGGCTGATACCGACTATTTCTGCTACCTGCTGCTGAGTGTAATTGCCACTCTGCATAATCGTTCGGCACTGCAGACCAATTTCACGCTGATTGTGTTCTCGCGCCGTCTGAAGCTGCTTCGCCAGCGCTTTGGCATCGGAAACAGATATATCATCACGAGTCACCAGAATGCGGAAAGCAGAGACTTTCCCCTGCTGCAGCAGGAACCAGGCACGACGACGTGAGCCATCCAGAACATCGATTTTTCCTTTGGTTTCACGCCCTACCGCCGGATAAAACTGCTGAAACGCCAGCGAATCCAGATCAGACAATGACGCTTCGTTCAATTGCGACTGATCGCGCCCATTCACATCAAACGTGACCGTAGTATCCTCACGGACCTGTTCATAAGACAGAGCCACTTCGTTAAAAGTAGCAGTACTGCCTGAGGCCAGCTTCCACTCTACCGAACGGTTAACGGCTTCAATACCGAAATGTGATTTAAGAAACTCCGCCGGATCCTCACCGGACTTTTCCAGTTCCGTACTCAGCTGATGAGAAAGTGTTTCAAGGCCCGCTTTGGCTGCGTTCGCTTCCGCTTCCTGTGCGCCAGCCGTATTGCCCAGAGGACTTCTTACCCCGCGTTTTTTCGCCATTACTCCTGCCCCTCATTACGCCATACACTTAACACATCACGCATCAGCTGACTGGTCACCTCATACGCGTTCTGCTGGGCACTCTGGAAGGTGCCTTTGCTTTTCGGGTATTCACTTTTCGACATATCAAACACCGTTGAAAGCAGAGAAGAGCACTGACGCACCGCTTCACTGTGTTTAAATTCTCTTGAGTACAGGTACGGGCCGAAATACTCATCCAGTTTATTCATCAGCTCCGTCGTGGTGGAGCTATCACGATGATTGGTCATCAGGATTTTCATGAAGTCATAGCCTTCATGGTCCGCGTTGGCCAGCAGCGCCCAGACCTGCGGGATATAGCTGAAATACGAACAGGTCGCATCGATATCATTTTCCGTAATCGACAGTGGAAATACCACACTGGTAGCCGCAAAGTAAGCGTTATAAGTGGCATATCCCAGAGACGGCGGCGTATCAATAAGGATGATGTCAAACTCATCTTTGACTGCATCAATGATGTCGCTTAGCAACGAATAAGGGTATGCAATCCCATGGCTGAACACCTGCTCATGAAACCAGCCTTCAATAGCACGGTCGGTCTGTGACGCCGGAAGGATACGCAAATTCGGAATAGTGGTCGGCAGGAATGCACCAGAGACCGCCTGATCAAACGTTTCTCCCTCATCCAGGTCGAAATTTTTCATCATCAGGTCACCGACCGACAGATTGCCTTCCAGATCCGATTCCGTCGCATAGTACATTGACAGTGTGGCCTGGCCATCCATATCAATCAGACCAACACGATATTCCTGATGGAACTCCGTCGCGATACCAGAGGCCAGTGTTGCCGCGGACACAGTTTTCCCCACACCACCTTTCTGGTTCTGAATCACAATCACCTGAGTTTTCTGATGAGCGCCACGTTCAAATTTAGGTTCCTTACGGAGGTTGGAAGGCAGTAGGTCTCGAACGTTATACATTTCCTCAATATCAATCGACCACTGAGAATCTTTATGCCGACGCGGATCGATACCAGCCATTTCCACATAGCGATCCAAGGTTTTAGCGTCCACATCCAGGTAGGTCGATGCTTCAGCCCGGGTAAAGTTGCGCAGTTCTTTACGGTGGTTATCCAGCAGACGCTGATTGCGGCGCGCGA
Source organism: Vibrio sp. 1288 (assembly GCF_033344475.1). Lineage (NCBI taxonomy): Bacteria > Pseudomonadati > Pseudomonadota > Gammaproteobacteria > Vibrionales > Vibrionaceae > Vibrio > Vibrio sp. 1288. Next base: position 26,243 of record NZ_JAWPOX010000050.1, on the reverse strand, counting down.
CATAGCGATCGGCGCTGCTTTTAAGCGCCTGAAAAATATGAGTAGTCTGTTCGGTATCCATTTCGACCTCCATCAAGGAATACCAAACAGTTTATCCATTGATTTTTGGTGTGTACAGCAAATATTGAGGTGTTAAATGTAAAATGAGACTCATACTGGAGTTTTAGTCCAGACCTGTGCTGATCAGGCAAAGGATATGACGATACATAGTAAAACTATACTAACCCCGATCCATCTTTTAGATTACGCTAAATATTTACTCTTTCCCCCAACGGTTCATGTTACGGGAAAGTAGAGCAGTTACCTGGTCTTTGTGTTGTTCGATTCGTTCAATCAGATTTTCAATAGCATTTTGTTTTAGTCTATCGCTCTCGCGGAACTCAATGTTTAACGCTTTAACGACCTGATTAAGATTTCGGCCAATGGATGCTAGCTCACGGTTTGATTCACGTAGTACGTTTATCTCATTATTAGTAAGAACTGGCTCTTTATGAAGGGCAGCTTGAACAACAGCAGTCGTCCATTTAGTTCTGGTTGTATACCCTTCTTTTTGTGCTCGCTCTATCATTTTTTTATTTTCGTATTCTGCCAACCGAATAGTAACTTTCCTAGCCTTCTTATCATCATTTAAACCATGGAAGTTGATGGGAACATCTATATTAGAAACACGCTGAATCATCATTCTCAACATGTCCGATTCACTTAAATTATTTGCTTTGCAGAAATTCTGCCAGGCTTTTTTCTCGATTTCCGATAGTCGAGTTTTGACAACTTCTTGTTTACTCATAAGGCGACCTTAAAAAGTGGGAGGGGAAAGATACTTTAGTAAATTTGGTACCATTTGCCAGCAATTTGCGAATCCTGCCTTAGCCTTAACCTCCTCCATATTTTCGTACGCACGAAATTCTAGTGAATTAAACAGCAACACTTTTTCCGGAGACTAGAAAGCGTTTAACAGCAACGCTTTTCCACCTTCAGTTAACCAGGTATAGAAAAGTTGAAGCACAGCGTTGAGCAGGACACATCATCTGCTGTCACCCATAGAAAGGAATGTTTCTACGTTACATCTAGCTTACTCTAGATATTTAGGGTTCCAGAGCCCGGTACACTGTAGTTCGGCTACACCCCAACTCCTTACTGATCCGGTGTTTATTCATTCCCTGCTCAGCCAAGGCATGAATTCGCTTACGCAATTCTGTATCAGCAAACCGACCTAGATGGCGCCCTTCTGCCCTAGCCTTATCCCGACCTTCATTACAGCGTTGCAGTATGCGCTTACGCTCCATCTCTGCAAAAGCGGAAATCGTGGTGTAGATCACTCTCCCCATATCACTATTGATATCGAGTTCAGCCAAATCATGAAAAACCAAGCCTGCACCTTTTCCAGCCAGACGGTCGGCGATCTGTAGGGCATCAATGGTATTACGAGCCAGCCGGTCCACTTTGGTGACGTGGATGGTGTCGCCCTCACGGGCATAGTCGATCAGCCTGCTCAGCTCCTCTCGGTCAGAGCTTTTTCCGCTGGCCTGTTCCATGAAAATTTTCTCACAGCCGTACTTTTCCAGCTGTTCAACCTGAACGTTCAGTGTCTGATCGGTGGTACTGACACGGGCATATCCGATGTGCATGGTAAAATCTCAGTCAAATATGTACTTTAAGATACTTTTGTTAAGTGTACATGTTCATTAATAATAATTAAGACTTTTTATACAGTTTTTACCTAGGATGTAGTAAGTGTCCAAAAAGGTACACCTTTATGAACACTATGAGGTGAATGGTTTTATTTCATGACTGCGCGAACAATCGATCTCTGTCCTACTTTATACAACCCTTGTTTTTTCTTATCTTTAGTCTTGACCCTTACGGCATAACCGTGATTAAGAACTAGATCTTTAACTTTCAGTTCGCAGTCCAATTCTTCTCCTTTTTCTTTAGTATTACCACCTGTACCACCAAGAGATACCCTAAATGCTAATTTACCGGTTTCCTTATTTCTCATTTTACAGGGATACAAATGCTCTCCATCCTTGTGTAGAAGATAAAACAGATCTGAAAACAACTTGTCACTCATAAAACTCTCCATCTTAAACAGGTAAAAATAAAAAGGGAGTATCAACAGAATACCCCCATTCAGAACATGCAGTTCTGAAATGGCATATTGTGATCAACAGGCACGACTCCCTCCCACTCAGCCTCTACATATACACGATTAAAAACACACAAAAATACCTTTCATTCAAAGACTGCCCTTTACATTAACAACCGACCTTAACTCCCATCGTATCGCTGCCACTATTCCCCAGTTACCATTTACATTTTGCCTGCGCCAATAAGCTTTAGGTCGCATTGCCCTGAGCTCAGCGAGGGCAAAATCGATATCTTCAATCAAGTACTCACCACCCTTAGGCCCGATCCGAAACCCCTTTTTGTTTCGGCATGTATGGTTAAAGAATTCACCATTAATGGTAACCGGAACCAATATCATCCCCTCAGTCTCTTCTTCTTCCGCGGCAGTAAAACCTCGGCGTTTCTGAGATAAAGACAGAGCCAGACTTACAGGAACTAAAACCAGCTTGTTTCTTTTTTCTAACTGATTGACATCTACTGTACTCAGTACTTCCCCTCTTACAGTTTTCGAACTCATATCCCAGAGTAGGCCTAACTCATGTACTGTCAGGTAGTTCTCATCTATTCCATTTATTTTCTGAACCAAACTTCGGGCATCCTCTAGTAGTGGAGCAAGCTCTCTTCCACTCTCAATATCCAGCTTGAGGCGAGCAAAAAAGAGAATCAGTGCATTTTTTAGCCTGCTTATCGATTCACTTTTTTTACTCTCTGTATCTGTGATAGCTTCTGCCGCACATACAGCATCGATTAAGGAATCAAGAAGATCTTTACTTAATCCATCTCCCAATTTTCCTTCTCTGCCATATGTTTCAAGCACACTAAGATTTACACTTAGCCCTCTATAAGTAGCTTCAGCAGCCTTCTTTAACTTGTCACTTAACTGTTCCCAGTCTGATTCAAATGTATTCATAGTTCTGCTCTATTGTTCTTCACTACCATTAATTACGGCAATAGCCACACCCTGTGCTAAACATGGCTTTTATAAAGAATTGTTTTCCCTTTCATGAAAATATGGTTCACTCCACGAACTTTGTCAATACATTTTTAATTAAATACATTGTTTTGCACAAAATATTGGTTCATGCGTGTTTACAGACAACCTTGATATTTCGCCTCCGGATATAATCTCTCAACGTACTCGGTGCTTCATCTATCAACTTTGCAGTAGGCCGAATGCCGAGCCCCATCTTGAGATACTTCTCTATCTGATCACGTTTGGCGTCCAGCTTTAATTTAGTTGCAGGGCCTTTAGGTCTGCCAAGAACTACCCCATCCTTTTTACGTGCAGCCAACGCCTCTTTGGTGCGCATAGATATAAACTCACGTTCGATTTCAGCGGCGAGCCCAAGCACTGTTGTGGTAATCCTGGCTTGCATAGAACCATCCAGTTGCATGTTCTGCTTAGCAATGTACACATCGATTTTTTTCTCCATACATACTTCCAATACTTCGAGTACCTGTAAAGTTGAACGGGCGATACGGCTCACTTCGGCAAAAATGAGTTTGTCTCCGGATGTCATGCCTTCAATCAGAGATCCGAGTTTACGTTCGTGCCATTTTTTCTTGCCTGTCACGATGTCCTCAACAAAGCAAAGACCGGATAAACTAACTTTGTTAGCGTATTCATAGATACCGTGTTTTTGGTTAGCAACATCCTGGCTGTCGGAAGATACTCTGAGGTAGGCATAGTGAGTCATGGCATTCTCCTTTTATCATTTTGGCGTAAAACCTCCCCATTTATAGGGAGGATGTAAGCCATTGCTACGAAGTAGCAAAAATTAGTCAGGACGATTCTGACTCTCAATGTACCTAGTTAAAACTTCAAGACTTGCTCCTCCGCAAGATCCAGCAAAGTAACTAGGACTCCAAAGCGCCCCTTTCCACAAGTAACGATGAATGACAGGGAACTCTTGCCGTAGAAGCCTAGAACTAACCCCTTTCAATGAATTGATCAGCTTCGATAACTGCACTTTTGGAGGGTACTCAAGCAGTAGATGAACGTGATCTTTCTCACCGTTGAACTCCTTTAGCTCAACTTCAAAATCGTTACATACCTCTCTTAATATTTGTTCCAAACGGATCAGTATTTCGTCATTGAACACCTTCCACCGATACTTGGTAACAAAAACCAAATGTGCGTGTAATGCGCTGACGCAATGGCGACCTCGACGGATCGGATATTCTTGGCTATGTGTCATTAGACCAACTATTGATTTGTTGTTTTAGTCTATTCATAATAAGGCATCTTATCAGGAAAGACCAAATGACATTAGTAGCTTACAAATATCGGTTTAAGCCAAGTAAAGAGCAAGCAGAAATGCTTGAGCATACCTTTGGCTGCGTGCGATTTGTTTACAATAATGCTTTGGCTTTCTCGAAAGAGCAGTATGAACAAGGTAATAAAACCAACTTCAACGATTGGAATAGAAATTTAACTACACTTAAAAAAGATGCTGGGTTTTCTTGGTTGAAGAACGTATCAAGTGTGCCGTTACAGCAATCGCTCCGTCATCTTGATAAAGCGTTTAAAGCATTTTTCAAATCTGGATTTGGCTATCCTAAGTTCAAAAACAAACGTGGTAAGCAATCTGCTTGCTACATGGCTAACGCTTTTAAATTCAACGCTGATACAAAGCAAATCACCTTAGCCAAGATGAAAAATCCACTGAAAGTCAAACTATCAAGACTATTCAATGGTAGCCCGTCTTCCGTCTATGTATCCAAAACTAAAACAGGCAAATACTTCATTTCTATGCTTGTTGAAACCGAAATTCAACCGTTACCTATTGCAAGCAAAACTGTTGGTGTAGACGTTGGTATCAAATCACTTGCGGTTTGTTCTGATGGCGTTGTATTCAACAATCCCAAATACACCACGAAGTACGAGAAGAAGCTGGATAAAGCGCAACGTAAACTTTCCAAGAAGACGAAAGGTTCTAACAATTTCAATAAGCAACGCATCATCGTGGCAAAGATCCATGAGAAGATTGCAAATTGTCGTGTTGATTTCACGCATAAAATGACGACGAAACTGATAAACGAAAACCAAGTGATCTGTACCGAGTCATTGCGAGTTAAAAACATGGTGAAAAACAAAAAGCTAGCAAAAGCAATTAGTGACGCAAACTTTGGCGAAATCGTCAGGCAGCTAGAGTACAAAGCTGCTTGGTATGGTCGAATAGTGTCTAAGATTGACCAGTGGTTCCCAAGCTCTAAATTGTGTGCTTGTTGTGGGGCTGTATATCAGGGCAAATGGTCACTTGCTATTCGTGAATGGCGATGTGACTGCGGTTCTGTAAACGACAGGGATTTGAATGCCGCTAACAATATCCACATAGAGGGGTTACGGTTAGCAGCTTAAGTATTTGTGGTGGTAGGGACTACCAACACGTTAAACGCCTGTAAGAGACAATGTAAGCCGACTCGATTTTAGTAATGGAGCGCAAATGTCGCAGACGACAGGAATCCACACTCCTTTAGGGGTGTGGTAGTTCAAATAGGAGTGTTATAACAATCCCTGACATAAAAAAGGTGTACCATTACCTGGATTGTGACCTTTAAAAAATAAAAACAAGAAAGAAATGTAACTGTTATTGTTGTGGTTAACTGTGTAAATCTTTGATTTTCCAGTTATCCACATCAGCTATAAAGATCTATAGATAACTATTAAATCTATAAAAACTATAATACCTATAAGATCTATAGGTATTGTAAGTTACTGATAATAAATGATAAAAATGATGTTTATGATCCTATTTTAGGTCTTTAGGTAACACTATTTAGGTTTTGATGATCTTATTTCAGGTGTTGTTGATCACTTATCAGGTAAATAGATGACATATTTTAGGTGTTGATGATCGTATGTCAGGTGTTTAGATGACAGTTTTTAGGTGTCCATAGCCAAAGCAGGCACTTACTGAGTGTGGCTGATGTATTATTTCGATTGCAGCACCTAATTTTTGTCTTTGATGCCGCTTGAGTATCACCTTTTAGGCTGAAATTGTCCTTTTACACCTAAAATGTGTCACATATCACTTGATGAGACCTTATTTATGTCCGATATGCGATCTAAGCACCTAAATTATGTCTGTTAATACTCAGGGTTGTTACTGATCTCTGATAGGGTCTCTATCTTATCCAGCAGCGAATTTACTTCATCCTGAGTGTTTTCTTCTTGTTCTGTTTGCTGATTAAGGTGGCGTTTCGATAAGCTCTCTTCCACTTTGATTGCGTGTTCTTCTTTCCCTATGTAACGATAAGCAATCGCCAGAGACTCGAGTTCTGCTTCAGAAAGGCGAATGTTGTTTTGTAGCCTTTTTAGCTCAAGTTCCCGAATTGTTTTCAGTGCGTCATGCTGATTGAGTTCGTCTACCGTGCCGAGCTTTATCCACCGGAACAGGAACTTAATCCCTGTAATGGTTCGGCCTTTCTTGATCACTTCAAATCCTTTTTCTCCGCTATCGCTTTGGATAAACAGCAGTTCTTTGCGGATTTGCGGGTGCTCAGACAGCTCCTTAATGCTTTCACGAATGCAGCGCTTCATAAACACACTGTTGTTCTTAAAAGAAGTCTTATCCTTTTTCAGTTTTCCGGCTTCATCGAGGAGGCCAAAGACGCCTTTCAGTTCGTCGAGCTTTTGTTCGTGTATCTCAAAGCCTTTGTCTTTAAAGCGGCTCAGCAGCTCGTACAGACGTTTGGAGTACTCTTTTTTTACATCGAAGAAATTTCGGGTGTTGATCAGCGCAAAACCCTGATTGTATTCGATGTATTCGGATTTAAGCATGTCGTTAGGGACCATGGTTAAAACACCATCTTTATAGGCGATATGCTTAAACAGAGGGCGATAATCAAACTCTGCATCCCCTTTTTTAGATTCGATTTTGATACCGATTTTACGGCTGGCCAGACGGTTAGCGATCGGGCTTAAGTTACTGCCAATGTGTTTAGATTCAACGCCTAACCATTCTGATAACTGGTGTGAAGTGAATTCATAATGTGGTGTCCTGGTATCCCAGTCTGCCGCTTTCATATGAGCCACCATCAGCGCAAACATATCAGCTTCTCTGGCTGACAGATCCTGACGGCTGAATACCAGCTGATGACCTTTCTTGATGTGCTTTGGCAGGTGGTCACTGACGACAGGATAGTAGTATTGTTCTTCGTTCATGGTTTTTCATCTAAGACATAATTTAGGCTAATTATGACACAATATAGGTTAACTGGCCAAATCAATACCTAGATTGTGTCACATAAATGTGGATAGATATATTTCTCTTTTGAGGCGCGCTCAAAACCGTCCTGTAATCGCTTTGATCTTCGCCATTTAAAGATCTGATCTTCGATCTCAGCATCAATTTAACAGAGATGCATAAATCAAAGTTTTTCCCCCTAAATTATGTCCGGTTCTTACATACCGGTCGTTACGGGAAAAGACGCCAGCGACAGTAAATAAATGGGCGGCCATTGTGCTTGTACAATAAAAGAAAATGTAAGTGACAACGTGATGTCGTCTTGACGGGGACGCCTGAGTTTTGGTGTTGAATTACTCAGGATAAACAGGTTCTACGGGTGATGATGACCCTGCCTTGCTGTTAGGTTGATTAATTTTTAACACAAACCAGTAAAGGAAATGGAAGAGAGTAACGCCTCGACCTGCGATGGAGTGGCGAACCATGTGACTAAGCTCAACCTGCAACCCCAAGCTGACTTACTGGCTGATTGTCTGGTAGAGACTCAATCACTATTGCTTATCGATGACGCTAACAAGATGTAAAGCACAGATAGCACGTAAATGTTTACTATCAGCCAAAACTTGGTTGATGGCCTGCGGTGAAGAAGGACGCTTGCCTCCCTCGATTCGCCCCATTGTTGAAAGGCGTGAGCCTCAACGTATCAATCTGGAAAGTGACGTGAGTTACGATACACCGAAAGCGCTGATCTGGTTCATGGTTTGCTTGTGTGTTGTTGCCGGAGCCTAGGATACTGGGGGGGGGGGGGGGGATCGGGGGCTAAAGATGTTAGGCAATGGACGGAGGTCTACCCGTGCAGATTAAATCCTCTCTGATGTTGCTTGGGGGATTGGTTGCTGGCCGAGCCTATGCGAATGACTGGGCCGGTATGTATGAGCGCGGATTAATTGATGCTCTCGAATGGAAGACAAACCGGTTCTGGTTGATTTAAACGGACTGAGATTTGTCAATGTTCAGGCTGAACATTTGGGAATTGTAAGGCCGGTATGACCAAATAAATTCTATTGGTTATGCTTACGATATTGATTTGTTGATTATTTCTGATTTTATACATAACGTTAATTTAAACGTCAGGAATACTAGTCGAACACCTATATGAAAATGATATTCTTAGATGCTGAAAGTAAAATCAAATGGGTTCGTTGCTGATGTTTTTTCTCAGAGATATAGGGAGGGAGTAGGCAGTGTTCAAACAACTCATTTCATGGTGTAAAAGTTTATACAAGAAAGAGAATATCAATTCACATTCCAATACTTCATATCAATTAGAGACGCAAAGAGAGCCTGAGCAAGAGTCAGAAACTACAAACAGGATAGAAAGAGAAAGAGTAACACTTTCTCCAGAGCTTTTAGCAGAAAAAAACAAGGTTAGAAATAGGCTGGAATTATGGGCTAAGAGGCAGAATCAGATTAACAGTCGTATTCTGAATGCTTACCTAACATTAGAACGAAAAGGCTATACTCGCATAACCACTTCTATGATTAGTAATCAACTCAGAGATATTCAAAGTTTTCAATCTAACTTCAACCAGATGAAAACAATTGCGCCTCATAATCATGCCAAAGTTTTTGAGGTATCGGACGATGTCGTCACGATATGGCCAGTTGTGGAAATCCACGTAAGAGATTATGAACGAAAAGTATTCGTTCATTAGATGTATATGAGCTTATCAAAAAATGGTAGTGGAATAATATGCTGAGAGAAAAAGTAAATCAAAGTGAATTGCTTTACGTCCATGACCAGCCAAAGAAAACATATTGGGCTGCCAAATCAACAACTGGTAAACAAGGCTGTGTGTGGATTGGTTACAAGGTGAAAACTAATACTATCAGTTTGTTTTGTTCTGGAGACTTTCTACGCTTAGAGCCTGAACTTGCAAATCTGGCTGTTGAAAAAAGAGAAGATAGTCAAAGCAAGCGCCTGCGAATGAAAGTCCCATTAGAAAAGTTTAGCGCGGTATTGGATATACTTGAAAGCATCTGATTTAGTTGCTGACTACATATCATAAATATTTGGGTTACTAGCTGTATGCTGGCTTTTCATCGTGATCCTTTGTCATCAGTTTAATGGAATGGTCCGGACTATTCTGTTACCCCACATTTTATTCAGCCCTTTACCTGCATAGCCTGATGATAACTTCATTCATAAGTCGAAGGGGGGATATCTTTATTTTCGGGATAAAAACTTGTCAATGTTCAGCTTGAACATTAGATATTTCAGTACAGCCAGCTTTCGTTTGTGGCGAGATTTAGATCCGAGATTCCGCAGCTAATTTAGGAATAAACCGCTTCATACAGTACTCCAAGAAGCTTAAGCAGCCGAGTCTGATGCTCTTGTACACCCGTTATGAAGCTTTGACCGCCAAATTCGAGTGTGTCGATACCTTCGAATTTTAAGAATACCCAACGTGCCGTCGGTTTGGTTGTCGTCTTGTTCTTTACCATGCTAGGAAAGAATTCCTCGGTCTTAGTGAGATTCTCTCGGATTTTGTGCTCTAAGCTTGCGTAAACGAGTAGGCTAAGCGTCATGATCATCAGTAGTGCCTCGATTCGCTGAGGCTTCTTCAGGAAAATTGATGATGTCAGGAACTCAGGGCTTTTCAAAAAGCGAAAGCCGCGCTCAACCTTTTGCTGAGACTTGTAATGTTCAAGCAATGCAGCCATTGTTAGATCGGCGTAGTCAGTATCGTTGGTGGCGAGAATAAACATACCCACTTTAAGCTTGGCCAGTTTCACTTTTTCTAGATCGGTATAAGGCGTAGCATCTATCAAATAGTGGTATCCCGTTGGCTTTGCGTCTTTCTTCGGCCGACCACGACCTGAATAAATTGGCTCTTTAACGATGGTTGGTTGTGCAAAGCCAAGCAAATGACACTGGCTGGCGAAGTCGCTCATTGCTTGCTCGGCATCCACTTGTGCAAGCAAACTTCTTTTTCATTAGTTGTCCCAGCGCTTTCAGCTCTTTGGTGATATTTTTGTCTAAGTTCTTATAGAACGTTGCTTCTTCTCGCTTGGTTGCTTGTTCACTATGAATCAACAGCCACTTCTGAGATACCGAGCCATAGTCAGCGTCAACCCAGCAACCCGAGTAACCATTGCCAATACGGCTCAACTGCTCTGGTTCAAGGTTCATTAAGGCTTCTTTGGCTGACTTAATGGTCATTGGAAGTAACCGTTCACCAAGGCAGCTTGACTTCTCATGACTGAGAGGAACGATACTACAGATTAAAAACGTTCGGGTACGGTTTCTTCTCAACAACAGAAGTGATGATTGCACTCAGAACTGACATTGCTGATAGACCGCGCTTTTTGCAGGTTTCGATAAGTGTATGAATACGGCTACGGAATTTATCGCCTGCATCCGAGGTTGTTCCGAAGCTGATTTTCCTTTGAATGACAAAACCTCTAATACATCGCTCAGCTTCATTATTGGTTAAGGGGATTGATGTTTTCTTGAGGAAAACCCACAAGCTTTCCCTATGTTTGAGTAGTAGCTTGCATCGCCCCCGATACCGCTTGACCATGACACTTGTCCCTTTGCTCAACCAATGATCGAACGATTTTTGTAGCCTGTGCATTCGCCGCAAGTACAGTGAGTAATCCAATTCACCTTGCTCATAACGATGCCGAGTATGGAAAAGGACGTTTGTTAGCAAACAAAGATGTTTACCAATATAAGCGGTGTGCCCACCACCACTATAATCCGCCATTTGCTGAAGGTTACGCTTCACATGTGCCCAGCATAACTGGTGACGGTCTGCGGCTATCCAGTTATAGCTTGGGCACTGGTCGCTTACCACAATGCCTGCATAGTCTTCATCAATGAGCTTTTTCGCTGAGGAGGTCGAGCGCGAATAGAGTATTTGTTCATAGACAAGGTCATCACTGGACACTAACCAACACCAACGCAGACTCGTTTCATCATTTCGGTGATGAGAGGTCTCGTCAGCATGAATCAAAGGCGCTTTCTTTAAAGCTTGTTTTATCGCTTGATGCAATGGCGTTAGCATTGAAGCGACTTTCGTTTGCGCTTCACTAATCGCGCCGACCGAAAAGGTTGTGCCAAGCTGTTCTTTGAGCAGTGATTGGATTTTCCGAACACTGAGGTGATATTGCCCCGCAAGAACCCCAATGTAACTTAATAAGTTCGGCCCTATAATCCCTTGCGATGCCTCGTTAGGCTTTTGAGTCTTTACGGTTTCTTTGCAGTGCCGACATTGACCTGAAAATAAACGGTATTCAGTGATATCGACAGTGGGTTTTGGAATATCGAAAACCTGATGGCGATAGTATGGCCCACCTTGGACCTCAATGTCAGATTGAGCACAACAAGGACAAGTTTCAGGGAAACAGTCAATAATGACATCCGTTTTCTTTAACGGTGAGAGTTTTCGTTGATGCCCTGTGTGGCCTTGTTTAGCTCCTCTCGAATTGCGACCACCAGAGCTTTCAGCTTTTTTCGTTCATGGCGATCTTTAGGGTTGTCCGAAGAGGGCGATTTTGAAGAGTTTTTGGAGCTAGTGGTTAGCTTATCTTCATAATGTCGGAGTTGTTCCCACAGCTCATCAATAAGCACTTTAGCCTCATTTAAATCCGAGACTTCAGGTGGTGCTTCTTGGTATTTGGGTGCTTTTTTTCTAGTCATGAAACCATGATGGCTTCCTAGAAGGATCACTCAATACTAAAAGTGGGATCAAGTGCGTAATGTCACACTTTTTGTGTCAATAGGGCTTGGTGAACACTTACCCTTTATCTCAGTATTTGCCATCTATTTTTATACTTTGACGCACATTTGGCGCGTTACTCGTTTGGTTCGCCGTATGATAGGGAAAAAAGAACTCGAAATGTAACCGTTCACCAGGGCAAGATCATGAAAACCCCTTATGGAATAAGGGGTTTTCATGATCTTGCCCTGATTTGATGTGAGTAATCCCTAAGTTGATTGGTATTAAATTTGATACAATCGCGCGATCTCCTTTATTCTTTCATCGATATCATGTTTTTTTAAAATGGTATCTCGACCAGATATCCCAAATTTAGTTCGAAGTGCTTCGTCTTTAATAAACCGGGCAATATACAGAGCCAACTCTTCAGGCTTATCTAAGTCAAACAAGAAACCATCAACATTGTGAGTGACCAAATGATTATTACCCTGAATATTTGAAACCACACAAGGTAACCCCGTTGCTTGAGCTTCCAGAATAGCTAAAGGCATTCCTTCCCATAAAGAAGGAAGAACAAAGATATCGAATGATTTTAGAAGTTGCGGAGTATCATTCCGCCAACCTAGGAAATGAACATTGTCCGAGAACCCAGCTTGATTAACTTGTTCTTCCAAGACTGTTTTAAGTTCACCATCGCCCACTAAAACAAAATGAGCATTTACATTTGTAGATAACAGGCGTAACGCGGTATCAACAAATGCCTGTGGGTTCTTTTGTTTCCATAAACGCCCGACCATACCCACAATAACAGCGTCTTGTGGAAGCCCAAGCTCCTTACGCATGGATAACTTAATTTCAGACGTCGCAGGAGAGTATTTAGTGGTATCAACGCCATTTGCGAGCACTTCGAGTTGGGAGTCACTGGCACCTAACTGATTCTTTGCTATCTCTCTGTCTGCGTCATGCAAACATATAATCTTATCTGAGCATTTAGTACCTAACCATTCCATAGCAAAAAAGATACATTTTTCTAATTTGTTTTTTGCAGCAGGGAAAGCAAAACCATGTACGGTATGGACGACCATTGGTACACCAGCGAGTTTTGCCGCAATACGACCGATAACCCCTGTTTTAGAAGAATGGCTATGTACAACGTCAAAGCGATACTGACGGAATAATCGATATAACTCCCAGAAAGCCAATAGGTCTCTTTTTGGGGAAATTTCCCTAACCAGGTTATTGCTGAGTAAGCAAGTGATCGCTTTTGATTCTGCTTCGTCGGTTAAAGGGCCTGACTCCTTACATATAATATAAGGAGTAAACTTATCGGTATCTAAACGTTCTAATTCATCAAGCGTGACTCTTTGAACGCCAGTAACCAAAGGGAGTAACTGTAGGTGTGCTATTTTTAACATTTCGCCCATTAGTTAGCCGCCTCTTGCAACAACTTAATCACTTTTTGATGTTGTTTAGTCCGGTCAAAATACTGTTGAGCACGCTTTAATCCTGCTAATCCCATCTTTTCCCTTAAGGCTTTAGATTCACATAACGCCAATAAGTGACGTTTAAAGTCTTCAAGATCATCGCCTTCAAATATAAAGCCTGTCTCACCGTGTTCTACTACTTCAGGAATACCGCCACTATTGGCACCCACAACCGGTTTTCCAGACGCCATAGCTTCGACAGTCACTTGCCCCATTCCTTCATAACGAGAAGGAATCACCAATATATCTATAGACTTAATGAGGTCTGCTGCATCTTTACGGAAGCCTAACCATTCAACAGCAGGATGGTTTCTGTTTGGAAGTTGCTCCATATATGCGATATCTTCAGCGCTATCCGAACAATCGCCAATAACAAATAGTCTAACGTTTGGGTTCTGTGTATGTACTTCAGGAAATATTGATAAAATTCTATCGTGAGCCTTTCTATGATTAATTGAACCCACTATAGCAATAGCTATGTCGTTGGGTAATAAACCCAACTCTGCTCTTTTTTCTGTTGCATTTTTATAAACATCTAAGTATGCACCGTTGTAAACTTTATCAATCTTTTTAGAAAATAGTTTCTGTTGCCACTTGGGGTATTTAATACGAACAGAGTCTGAGATTATTATATTTTTTTTCACCAAAGGTAATTGAAACCAATCCATCCAACCATGGGGTTTATCTAACTTGTCCCAAATAACGACAGGAATTCCTGCTAATTTAGCTGCAATGCCGACTGTTAACAAACCACGCATGTCGTTACAGAAAATCAGATCCGGCGTTGCTACTTTCAGTTTATTACGAATACTATTGATATATTTTAGTAACTGGAGAGCTGTTTTTACTTTCTTTACAAAACCGTAACTGTAGATAGCACCACCGTAACTAGATAGCATTGAAGGATATCTGAATATCTCGGAACGATAACTTAATTCTGACAACTTTTCAGTAAACACCCCTTCATCAGTGCAAGCAACACTAACATCAAAACCTTGTTTTTTCGCTTCGCCGAGTAGAGACAACAACGTTTTTTGCTGCCCAAAGATCACTTGGGGATAACTTTCAATAAATAATATTTTCATCTGTTATTAACTTTGATTACTTTTTCTTAAGAGAGCATGAGTACTGATCAATAAACCGGATAACAGCCATATATTTCGCTGTCGTAATCCATACATCGTCATACCATATAGCAAGAGCAACACAAAACCTGCAACAAGAGTTGTAGCGATTAGCTTGTGGTGAGCTACTGGTTCTCGCTTACTTACATATAAAGCGGTATAACATGAACAAACTAAAAAGCTCACGAAGAAAATAAGACCGAACAAACCTGATTCAGTGTAGATCCCCGCATAGGTATTATGTATTTCTGACATTCCATATTTAACACCATATAATTTTGGTCCATTCCCGATAAACATAGACTGATCAATATTTTCCAAAATAACGTCAGCTTGCTCTAGTCTTGTTCTATCCAGCGTCCCCGCTTCACTAGTGAGAGTATTGTAGATAACTACGACAGGTCGTTGCCAGGAAGGAGTATGGCCAAGAGAATAATTACCATCGAAGGCAGTTAAAGCAGCTAAAATATAGGCAAAAAGTCCAACAGTACATGCTGAAGAAAAAAGCCCTAGACGCCCTTTAAGCAAATCACTATTTCTCCACTCAACAATTCCTATTACTATTAAAAACACAACGGAGAGTATCAATAATAAAAAAGATGTACGGCTACCTGTACCTATCATGGTAATTGCCATCAGAATGGTTAAAATAAATAACCCTGACTTAATTAGCTTTGTTATACTTCTAGATAGAAGCATTACCATCGAATATAAAAAAATTGGGATAATAAAAGCAGGTATTTGATTCTCAAATTTTAGCGTTGATGATATACGCCCAGTGAATTCGTCTATTGTCCAGGCAGGAGCTGTGCCAGTCATTGCCCACACACCTATAATGCTAACTACTACCCCCCCGAGACACCAAGCATACATACAACCTTTTAGTTTACGCCAATCATCAACGAGCAGTATCACAGTCAACACCATCATGGCACCATAGGTATAATTAAGCACCTCAACTAAACTACCTGCAATATAATTATAAAATCTGGCGTTATTAACAAAGAAAGAGATCCATTCAATAATCAAGAAAGAGCTTAGGAAAAACAAACAAAGCTTTTGTAACTGAGTAAAGCCTTGCCGTTCGTTTTGCTCTGCATGCCCAACAAGCATTGAAAACCAAGTTAACAAAATAACTAACTCTGTTAACCCAACTTTTTCACGCAACGGTCCAAGATTTACTGTCTCTAAAATCCCAGTAGCAAAAAACGCCAAGTAAACACCTCTAACCGGCGCTTTGTTAATCCATTTAAAAACAAACCCAAGTAGTACTAATCCTGGTATAGATAATAAATAAATCATTAACTTCTACTTTCTTGTAATCCGTTTGCTTTTCGTACTACTTTTTTCAGGCCGACTGGAATCATAGGATAGATTAGGCGTGCTAATGGATACGCTAAATACCAAGGAGGTAATCGAAACCAAAATACAGACTGGATACCAAACCGAGCTAAGCGTTTATTTTGCTTGGACGTTTTGAACTTGCTTTGGAAAAAACTTTCATCTCTTACATAGCGACAAGCCAATACTTCAGGCAAATTGGCCACTTTGTACTTTTTGGCGATACGCAAAAAGAACTCGAAATCAATCAAATAAGGCTGCTGAGGATCATAGTTGATACCTTCATCAATTAATGACTTTCGGAAAGTAATTCCGCTATGAGTGTAAGGAATGCACTTTGCACATTGCCTACGTATTTCTTTATCGGTTAGTGGGTAAACACGGTCAATATGCTCATTTCGTTGTGTGTCGCGTCGTTCTTCTCCACAACCAACCCAAGCATGGTCGGGATTATTATCCAAAAACTCAGCTTGCATTTTTAAACGCTCTGGATAGGCGATATCATCGGCATCCAAGTTGGCGATATATTGGCCCTTGGCTTCTTCACAAGCTAGTTTGAGAGCTGCGGCTCTCCCCATACGATTTCCGCGAATTAATCGGATTCTTGAATCAGGTATAGATTCGATCACTTCTGGCGTCCCATCGCTAGAGCCGTCATCAATGATTAGCACTTCAATTTCAGATAAAGTTTGAACTAATAAACTGTCGATAGAACGTTTTACTAATTCTTTTTCATTATAAACCGTGATGATAGCGGTTACTTTAATATCAGACATTATTGATATTCCGAAGGGATAGTAATTTCAGAGAGATAATTTATACTTAAGTAGGTATAAATTATAAACGGATTCTAACTTATTTAGAGAGCAAGGTTTTGTATAAATCGATATATTTACCGACCATTACATCTACCGTAAACATATCTGCTACACGTTTTTTTCCTATGTCAGCGCGTTTTTTCGCTTCTTTTGGTTCATCGAGAACACCGACAATTGCATTTGCAAGAGATGAACTATCTCCGGTTTTAAACATGAAAGCGGTATTGCCAGCGACTTCTTTAAACACAGGAATATCAGAGCAGACAATAGGAACCTCGAGTGCGAGAGCCTCAGCCACAACTAAACCAAACCCTTCCTGCGTACCGTCACTAGGCACAACGATAAGGCTTGAAGAAGCCATCTTTTCTATAACTTTTTGTCGTTTTAACCAACCAGTTATAGTCACTTTACTGTCGATGTTTAATCTCGTAGCTTGATGCTGAATTTTACTTTCATCGGAACCAGCACCAATTAAGATTAACTCGGAGTTGGGATGTTTGGATAACACTTGTGGCATAGCTTCTAATAACAACGCTTGCCCTTTAACTGGTAATATTCTTCCAACACACACAATCTTATTTACCGGACTTGGATGGTTTGACTTTCCTACCTCATTTAATAGTTCAATATCGATACCATTATAAATTATGCTACAGTTAACTTCGTTTTGGTTATAAGAATTTTTTACTGTATCAGTAATATAAGCAATATGATCTGCATGGCGAGCAGTATAACCTTCAAGCCATTGAAGCAAGGGATTCATAGACTGCTTTAATTCATGGCGAGTTGAAACAACCTTCCCTTTTCTGAATAATTTACAAGAAAACTTTGAAAGAGCGCCAGGAATTACAAAATTAGTGTGAACCAAATCAGGCTTAAACTTCAAGATAAAGCGCGAGAAATGAAAGAACCAGATCAATTGCTGAAAAATAAAATGCAATTTAGTCTTCGCATGAGGCACTTTAATATCAACAGTTTTGACTCCTTTTGGTGGGATAAGAGCTTGCCGCTGCTGACCATCATTCATCCGACAGTAACAGACTTCAAAACCACATTTAACTAACTTTTTAGCAATAGGATCAAGAACATTCCAAATAGAATGAGCTCCTAACCTATCAACAAAAACAACTTTTTTAGTCATGGTCGTATTCTCTTTTCTTCTCAACTAGTCTCCCTTCCGCACAAATATATACATGATTATCTGGGACATCTTTAGATACGATAGCTCCAGCACCAATAATTGCATTCTTACCAATATAGTTTACTGAAGGCAAAATAATAGCATTAGTGCCAATCCATGCATTTTCAGCAATAGTTAATTTACTGCCTTTTGGCTCAGAACGAGGATCATAGCCATGAGAATGAGTGTAGATTTTTGCCCCCTCGGAAATTAGCACATTTTCCTTTAGTTCCAAAAACCCTGTAAAGTCTAATAATACATTTCTATTTATTTGAACATTATTATGTAAAATTAATTTTCCAGTCTGTAGTTCAGACCATATTCTTACATTGTCAGAAAGAAGAACATGGTCGGAAATACTGATTCTAGAAGGGTTGTTGAGCCTAATACCCAATCCAAAATAGCAGTTTCCTCCCGAATCGAGTTGATAGATCCTTTTGAGCTTAAATGTTAAAAATGCCCTTTTTACGCGTCTAATTGCACCAGCGGAAAACCAAAGAGTCTTGTAAACCATTTTCATAATATTATTGCTCGTGTAAGAAACCATAAATATCTAAGTGTAATTTCAAATCACTTTTTTCTTTTAAAATCGTATTAAAATATGTCTTACCATTATCTCCTAGAGTACTACTTATCTCCTTGTTGTAGATATGCCATTCAATAGTACCTGCCAATGACACTGCATCACCTTGTTTAAAAAGGCTACCGTTAACATTGTCTGTTATTAACTCTTCAGTTGCAGGTATTTTTGAGGCAACGACTGGTGTGCCAAAAGACATGGCTTCCAGAAGCACCATGGGCATACCTTCAAATTTAGATGGCAATACAGCAAGTTCTGAAGAATTAAGGTGGTGGTATACTTCAATTTTAGTACGCTTTCCGAGGAACTTAACTTCATTAACTATACCAAGATCATCAACAAGTTTTTTTAAGTACTCCCCTTCCTGACCATCACCAATAATAAACACCTGAAAATTAGTGATACCTTTGTTCTTCAGGATGCTAGCTGCTTTTATCAGTACAGACCAGTTCTTCTCTTTGGATAATCTTCCACAGCCACATATAGTAAACTTATCATCATTGGAGTACTTATAATCCGTTGAGATGTTACCTTTAGTAACACATGGGTAAATAACATGGCACTTATCTGCAATTTGCGTTTTTTTTAATAAACTGTTCAACCTTTTATCAAGAAAAATATGATCTGCAACCGCAATAATTTCATCAATGAAATTAAATGAAAGTTTCCATTTAAAGTACTCTTTTGCTCCCCAGCTTCGCCATGGCATATGTAGTGTTGAAACTAATTTATAATCAGCAGTTAACTGGAGTGCTTTCAATACCAAAGAAACTTTTAATAAGCTTGTGTAGAGATGGCAATGAACTATTGTATATTGATTTTTCCTAATCAATTTTACAAAATCTATAATACCCCTTGTTTGAAAAATGTTATTGAAGTTAGTAGCAACCTCAGAGATATAATCAGCGTCATTTCTATCATTTAATAAAATGAGATCAACTTGATAGCCTTCCATGTCAAGATATTTAGCAAGTTCTAAAGTGTATTGTTCTGTTCCGCCTCTTCCCCATCCTTCAAGAAGTAACGCCACTTTTACCATATCATCTCCCCCACAATAAACTAACAGAAAATCAACAAACAGATATCAAAAAATAGTTAACCCCAATTAACTCACACATAACAAAGCCCTTCTCTTTATTTTCTTTAAGATTAACTTCAATTTAAATGATAGAGAAACTTTTGAAGAAAAAATTGAAATTATGGATAGTGTTCCTTCTGCCATAGCTTTATTCATACAATGTTCATTGATTTTATTTTCACAGGATTGAATAATTTTATAATCAGAATTTGATAATTTTAAATCCAATACCTTTTGTTTATAATCATTAATAAAATTAGAGTACCATTTAACTGATTTACTCAACAGCCAGTCATTTTTGGTCATATAGTCTCTTGAAACACCACCAAAAGCTTGATACTTTATTAATGGTTCATTTATATATGAAATACTTCCTAAGAGTTTTGCCCTTGTTGGCCAAGCTCTGTCTTCATGTACAATTCCATCCATTAGTGGTCCAAAATAATCAAATACACTGCGGTGAATTGCGCTAACAGCTCCTAAACACCATAAATTTCTAGTTATAACATTATCAAGAGATTCATTTTGCATTTTTGGTCCTGGTTCGTGTATTTCTAGTATGTCGCCAGATTCATCCACAAAGTAGCAATCACTATAAATTAACTTTGTATCAGGCTTTTCTTGCCATGTTTTAACATTAATTGAAACTCTTTCAGGTAATGAAATATCATCACCCGCTCCAATTACAATAAATTCACCAGAAGAAAGTGACATTACACGATTTATGTGACCACCAATTCCTAAGTTAGGATCATTTCGATTCAGAATTATCTTATGTGGACCTTGATAGCTTTCTGCTACTTCTCGCATAATCTCAAAAGTACGATCTCTGCTACAATCATCAGAAAGAATAATTTCAAGGGGCGAGTATGTCTGAGACAGAGCGCCTTCTATAGCCTCTTTAATATATTCTTCTTGATTGTAAGCAATTAAAACAAAGCTGACCAATGGACGTTCTATTATGTTCACAGTAAATTCCAATTCATAATTTTTTAGAAAATTCAATAGACGTATAATAAGGTTAAACAAACAATTATCACACTAAAAATTAAAACCAATTGCTTGTATACATCTTTTATAGATATTTATAATTTTGTCTACCTTAGAGTTCTTTATGCCTAATTCGACAAGTGTATTCAGAGCATAAATAGCCGAATAGACAAATAGTAACAACCCTAAAATCATAGTTCCCACCAAGGTAAAATATGAAATAAACAACAACATCGAGGATGATATAATTAACATCACAATCAACTTAATATTCTTTTTTGTCCATTTAAAACCATTACTATTCATGACCAAAAAATAAACAGCAACTAAATATATTAAGTAGCTAAAATAAAAGACATACCCTGTAACTTCGATACCAAATCGATCTATTCCAAAATATACCAATAAAACATAACTGGTATTCCAAAGTATCTCAGTGCAGAAAAATATCTTACTATATCCTTTGGCAAGAATGATAAACCCTAATGGCCAACTTATTACTTTTAATACATCTCCAAGTATCTGCCACTGTAATATTTCTATCGAGAGCGTAAATTCACTAGAATAGAGCAGTTTAATAACCAATGGTGCAAAAGCAAGCATTGCCAATAAAACAGGTGCAGCCAAAATAATCGCGATTTCTGTTTGTTCATTAACCAAACGGTTTGCTTCGCTTTTATTATGTATACTCTGAGTTAACCGAGGATAGTAATCTGCAGCCATAGCCCCCAAAACAAAAGTGATATAGGTCATCGAGATCTGCCAGGCTGCCTGGAAATACCCTACAGATTCAATATTTAACTTCTGGTTAAGAATAGAGCGAACAATTAGCTGCGACCCTGTCCCCATTAGACCTGTCAACATAAAAGCAAAACCTAGGGTAAACATGCTTCGCCACTGGATACTCAGTTGCTTAATAGCGATAGATGACGATGTTGTTTTGGGTAACTTTAAACAGAAATAAAACGCTATAAGGCAAGTGACCAGTGGTACCGAAATAACAAAAAATGGCACCCCAGACTCACCAAGTATCCATATAAAAAGCAGGCCAATAAACGTTGCAGTAAATGCACCTATTACCTTCACTTTTGCTAAATCGGTTATTTTTCGCAAACCTTGAAGGAGTGCAGTCTGTGAACCGGATATTAGGGAAAAAAATACGCCAACAGCAATAATAGAGATAGCATACTGGTAATCAGGACTTTGAAAGAACCACTCAGATAATCTTTCCTTAAAAAGAAATATAGTTAAAGTTGCCAATAACCCAAGTATTACGTTAGCTGAGAACAAAGCCTTTCGTACTAAACCCAATTTTTCTGTACTTTCATTATTAAGTGCTAGTTCTCGCACCCCACTGGTACCTAACCCCATACCAAAAAAAGTAGCACCAGTCCCCATAATAGTTGTAAGTATTCCCATCAAACCAATACCCGTTGGACCTAATAGTACAGCGAGTACTTTTACTTTCACCAATCCAATTAATATGGTTATAAATGAAGCACCACCGACAATCGCACTTGATTTTAGTATTTGTTTTTTAGAGCTACTTTCTTTGGTCGCCATAATTAGCTCTTACTTATAACTATTAATTACAGCGATAACTGAGTCAACTTCATCTGAACTTAATACAGGGCTAACCGGAATACTAACCACCTGTTCATGTATCTGTTCTGAAATAGGAAAGCTATCGTGACTCCATTCCTGATAAGCATCTTGCTTATGCGGCGGTATTGGGTAGTGGACTAGTGTCTGAACGCCATTTTCTGAAAGGTAGTTTACAAGCGCTTCTCGCTGAGTCGTTTTAATCACAAACAGATGCCATACATGTGCATTGACATCTTCAACTTTAGGTAGCTCGATTAGCGGGTTATTGATACCTTTCAGGTAAGCTTGAGCCACATCTTGACGTACTTTGATTTCTTTATCTAAATAACGCAGTTTTACACGTAGCATCGCTGCTTGTATTTCATCCAGACGGCTATTCACTCCTTTATACAAGTTCTTATACTTTTGGTGTGAACCGTAGTTGCGCAGTGCAGAGATTGTTTGAGCTAACTCGCTGTCATTAGTGGTGACAGCACCACCATCGCCTAGTGCGCCTAGGTTTTTCCCCGGATAAAAACTAAACCCGGCCGCATCGCCTAAGCTACCGACTTTTTTAGCTTTGCCATCTTTACCTTGATAGATTGCGCCATGAGCCTGAGCACAGTCTTCAATCACTTTTAAGTTGTGCTTTTGGGCGATTTGGTTGATCGCATCCATGCCTGTAACTTGACCATAGAGATGGACCGTTAAAATCGCTTTGGTCTTTTCGGTAATGGCTTGCTCAATCAGGTTTGGATCTAAGTTGTATGTATTGAGATCTGGCTCGACTAATACTGGCGTTAAACCATTTTCAGAGATAGCAAGAATGGATGCGATATAGGTATTTGAGGGAACAATGATTTCGTCGCCTTCTTGCATAATGCCAAGTTCGATATAGGCGCGTAAGATTAATACCAGTGCATCTAATCCATTTGCAACTCCCAGACAATGCTCTGTCTCACAGTAAGCCGCAAACTCTTTTTCAAATTCTTCAACCTCTTTACCAAGGACATACCAACCAGAATCAATGACTCGTGCACACGCTTGTTTAAGCTCAGCTTCATATTGCTGGTTTATTTTTTTTAAGTCTAAGAATGGGATCATTTTTTTATTTCTCTTGCTGGATTGCCAACGACGGTGGTGTGAGGAGCTACGTCTTTAGTAACAACCGCTCCTGCGCCAACCATTGAGAATTCACCAATGGTTACGCCTGGTAAAATTGTGGCATTTGCTCCAATTGATGCCCCTTTACACACTCGGGTCTTAAGGAAGGCTTCAGGGTACTGTTTGGAGCGAGGCTTTTGATCATTGGTAAAGGTGACATTGGGGCCAATAAAAACATCGTTCTCAATCGTTATGCCATCCCATATCTGGACACCGCTTTTTACCGTCACGTTATTACCAATGACGACATCGTTCTCGATTAAACAGTGGGAGCAAATATTACAGTTGTTTCCGATCACGGCATTAGGTAACACAACACAGAACTGCCAGATGTTGGTTTCGTTGCCGATATTGGGGGATTGTATATCACTCATTTTATGAAGCATGGCGAACTACCTTTAAGAATTCGTCATAATCTCGGATATAATCGCTTTCATCGTAGTGTTCGCTGGCTAAAACCAATAAGACACAGTCTTGGCTAAAATCATGCATTTCTCGCCATGTAAGGTCTTCAATCAGCACACCTTTTGTCGGAGAATCTAGCCATACATCCTGACGAGAGAAGCCATCATCTAAGACCATGCGGCATTTGCCAGTAATACAAACTGCCACTTGAGAAAGATTTTTATGGGCATGAAAACCTCGTGACACCCCAAGTTGAGTGCTAAAAATCGAATATACCCGCTTAATTTCAAATGGAATGGTTTGATTCGCTTCAAAGGCAACTAAACCACCTCGCTCGTCGCCCAATATTGGAAATTCAATCAGTTCAAGCTGCATGCGAGTTACCCTTCTATTAGATCCATGAGATATTGCCCATAGCCACTTTTCACTAGCGGCTTAGCCAGTTGCTTGACCTGTTGCTCGGTCAGCCAACCTTGGTTGTAAGCAATTTCTTCTGGGCAGGCGACTTTGTAGCCTTGTCGCTTTTCTATCGTTTCCACAAATTGGGCTGCTTCCAATAAGCTTTCATGGGTACCGGTATCCAACCAAGCGTAACCACGGCCCAAGATTTCCACGTTAAGCTGACCTTGTTGTAAGTACATTTCGTTCAAGGTTGTAATTTCTAGCTCGCCTCGTTCACTAGGTGTAACTTGTTTGGCCAACTTGACGACATGGTTATCGTAAAAATACAGTCCAGTCACCGCGTAATGACTTTTTGGCTTTGCTGGTTTTTCTTCTAATGAGATCGCTTTTTGGTTTTGATCAAATTCCACCACACCAAAACGCTCAGGGTCTTTGACTTGATAGCCGAATACGGTTGCACCTTGCCCTTGTTCAGCACTGGTAACCGCTTGTCTTAATTTAGGGGTGAAGCCTTGACCATAAAAGATGTTGTCTCCAAGTACCAAACATACAGCGTCATCACCAATAAATGATTCACCAATGATAAAGGCTTGTGCTAAGCCATCTGGGCTGGGCTGTACTTCATAGCTAAGTCGGATACCAAATTGTTCGCCTTTACCGAGTAAGCGCTGGAAGCTTGCCTGATCTTCTGGCGTGGTAATGATTAAAATATCCTTTATGCCGGCCAACATCAGTGTCGACAAAGGATAAAAAATCATTGGTTTATCGTAAATGGGCAGTAGCTGTTTTGAAACGCCTTGGGTGATGGGGTAAAGCCGAGTGCCAGAACCACCAGCTAATATTATTCCTTTCATGTACCTAACCAGTTTAATTATGTTTAGTTGTGTTGACCTAAGCGTTCTCGATTGTAAGAACCATCTAATACACGGCTCCACCAATTTTCATTTTTGAGGTACCATTCCACTGTTTTTCGGATACCACTTTCAAACGTTTCTTCTGGTTTCCACCCCAGTTCACGATCAATTTTTGACGCATCAATTGCGTAGCGCACGTCGTGCCCAGGACGATCTTTCACGTAAGTGATCAAGTCCTGATATTGAGCCACGCCTTCTGGCTTGTTGGGTACTAACTCTTCCAAAAGCGCACAAATAGTCTTAACCACCTCAATGTTGGCTTTTTCGTTATGACCTCCGATATTGTAGGTTTCCCCAACTTTCCCTTCCCTCACGACTTTGTATAGTGCTCGAGCATGGTCTTTCACAAATAGCCAATCACGGATTTGCATACCATCGCCGTACACAGGTAATGGCTTGCCATCCAAAGCGTTTAAGATCATTAAAGGGATAAGTTTTTCCGGGAAGTGGAAAGGGCCGTAGTTGTTTGAGCAATTAGTTACAATGGTTGGTAAACCGTAAGTACGCTGCCACGCACGAACTAAATGATCACTCGAAGCTTTTGATGCGGAATAAGGAGAGGAAGGGGCATAAGAAGTGGTTTCGGTGAATAGATCATCCGTTCCTTCTAAATCGCCATATACTTCGTCAGTGGAGATGTGGTGGAAACGAAACGCTGATTTTCGATTAGAATCCAGTTCATTCCAATACGATCGAGTAGCCTCTAGCAAAGTATAGGTGCCGACAATATTGGTTTCGATAAATGCGGCTGGGCCGTCAATAGAACGGTCAACATGTGACTCCGCCGCTAAATGCATTACCGCGTCAGGCTGATGTTGGGCAAACACTTTATCCAGCGCGCTTCTATCGCAAATATCTATCTGTTCGAACGTGTAACGCTCGTTACTTTCAACTTGAGATAATGATTCTAAATTGCCAGCGTAAGTCAATTTATCAACATTAATTACGCTATCTGACGTTTTACTAATAATATGTCTTATCACGGCGGAACCGATAAACCCTGCACCACCTGTCACTAAAATTTTCATTTTTTTCTCTAATTAATTATTTGAAGATATAAATGGCTTTGTTGCTTAATTCGATGAGAAGACATGGTAGCCCCATGTTGTTCAGTTCTTAAACAACATACTGAGTTTCAG
>NZ_JAWPOX010000507.1:0-710 GCF_033344475.1 Vibrio sp. 1288 | reverse complement strand
AAGGACGAACGATAGTGTTATCGTCGATTTCACAGTCTTTCAGCACACAACCAGTGCCGATAATGACGTTATCACCCAGCGATACGTTACCTTCGATGATCACATTGGCATCGATTTCACAATCCATACCGCACTGAAGCTCACCGCGTAAGTCAAAACGCGCAGGGTCACGTAGCATCACACCTTGTTCAAGTAGTTTTTGTGCTTGCATCGATTGGAACGCGCGCTCTAGACGAGCAAGTTGAGCGCGATCATTAACACCTTCTACTTCAATGGCATTCACTGGGTGAACCGCTTCAACGGCACGCCCTTCGTCGTGCGCAGCAGCAATAACGTCTGTTAGGTAGTACTCACCTTGAGCATTGTTGTTGTTTAAGCCAGACAACCAACGCTTCAGATCACCACCAGTCGCAACCATTACGCCAGTGTTGATCTCTTTAATTTGCTTTTGTTCTTCACTTGCGTCTTTTTGCTCAACGATAGCAACCACTGGACCATTTTTACGAATGATCCGGCCGTAACCGGTCGGGTTATCGAGCATTACAGTAAGTAACGCGATGCCACCTGTTGGTTGTGCATCAAGTAGGTTTTCAATGGTTTCAGGAGAAATTAGTGGGACATCACCATAAAGAACTAGGATCTTTTCATCGTCTTCGAAACGTGGAGAAGCCTGATCCACCGCGTGGCCAGTGCCAAGCTGATCCGCTTGA
>NZ_JAWPOX010000506.1:0-710 GCF_033344475.1 Vibrio sp. 1288 | reverse complement strand
AATGACGCAAACTTTTCTCGCGAAAGTCCGCAATAATATCAACTTGATCCGAAACCAGTGCGATAAGTGGCGTCCCCGCAGCGGCGTAAGCACCTGTCTCTAACTGCAAGTTCGTGATAACACCATCGTGCTCAGCACTTACTTGAGTGTAAGAAAGGTTAAGCTCAGCTTGTTTTAGCTGGTTCTGAGCAACACGCACGTTGACGTTAGCTTCGCCGAGCTCGCCGCGGCTTACTTCTAGCTCTTTCAGGCGGGCTTTTGCTGCTAGCAAATTCGCTTTTGCCGCTGTTGCGCTACTCTGCGCATCATCTCGTTGTTGTTGAGACGTACCGTTTCGGCTGAACAATGTATTCAGTCGATTGGCTTCACGGATTTTTTGCTCAGCGACGATTTTACTCGCTTCCACATCCGCTTTGGCTGCCGTGATAGAGGCATCCAACTGCTCATTGTTTTGGATCACTTGTTGTAAGTTTAATTGCGCTTTTTCTACCGCTAACTTGTATGGCTGCGGATCGATTTGGAACAACAAGTCGCCTTTTTGAATTTCTTGGTTATTTGCCACATAAAGATGGGTGATTTGCCCATTAACACGGGGGGCGACCTTAGTTACCACTCGGGTAGCCATCGCCTGAGGAGTTAACGGCATTGCTAAATCAGCAACAAGAAAATAGGCAAAGACAAGGACAAACGCGACGCAAGAATATTTGATC
>NZ_JAWPOX010000505.1:0-710 GCF_033344475.1 Vibrio sp. 1288 | reverse complement strand
TTAAATGGTGCTTGGGTGTATACTAAAAACTACCTATCAGGAGAACGTCATGTCTGTTTCTCAAATGGCAACCAGCCGCTTATATAAACTGGTTCAGATTCTTTGTTCGGCGCGCAATGCGAATTTGCCGGTAGAGCAAGGAAAATGCCTTTATGAGCCAATTGAAAATGGCGTTGAACTTCACCATGCGCATTTCTTGCTAGATTCACAACACAGCGAATACACCTCGCCAATTGCAAAAATTCTATTTGATTCTCAGACTCAGCTTTGGCGCTTTTATGTTCCCGCCTCTCGCTCAGAAGAAATTCGATGGATTCCTTACAAAAAGTTGCCGCATAGTCACACGCTTGAAGATCTCCTTGCCGAACTTGAAAGCGATCCTCAAGCGTGTTTTTGGGAGTAGGGGATTAACCTCTTACTACCTGATTACGAAAGTCTTTAGGGGTGATGTTGTAAATGGATTTAAACGCGGTACTAAAGTGAGCAGCGCTCTTAAATCCAGATTCAAATGCGATTTCTGTTATCGATTTTTGTGAAACGCGCAGTTGTGTTGCCGCGTAGTTAATACGTTTCACTTTTAATATCTGAGAAAAAGAAAGGTTTTCGGCAGCAAGGCGGCGTTTTAACGTCGCAATAGACATGCTCATGTGCGCCGCTAGGCCTTCTAACGTTATATCCTTCTCAATGTTCTTTTCGATGTACTTAATGGC
>NZ_JAWPOX010000504.1:0-711 GCF_033344475.1 Vibrio sp. 1288 | reverse complement strand
AGGCGATAAAAATAAATTGTGCACAATATAGTTGCAAACTATCGTTGTTTCGATGTAAGGTTGCAAGCAATTAAATTGTGCGCAACTTAAATTAAAGAGGATATTCGCATGACAACATTATACAAAACTCAAGCTACTGCTCTGGCTGGCCGCAATGGTCAAGTAAAAACCAACGATGGTCTGCTGGATCTTGAACTTGCTTACCCAAAAGAGATGGGTGGCACAGGCGCAGCAACGAACCCAGAACAACTGTTTGCAGCGGGTTACTCGGCTTGTTTCTCTAACGCGATTTTGCACGTTGCGCGTGAAGCAAAAGTAGCGCTAAAGAGCGCACCTGTGACAGCTGAAGTAGGCATTGGCCCGAATGAAAACGGTGGCTTTGCGTTGACCGTTAGCCTCGCGGCAGAGTTAGACCTACCACAAGAACAAGCACTAGAGCTGACGCGCATTGCTCACCAAGTCTGCCCATACTCAAATGCCGTTCGTGGCAACATTGACGTCGCCGTTACAGTAAATGGTGAAGCGATTTAATCGCTTTAGACACTGTTCTAATGCAAGAAAGCCTGCGAACGTGCAGGCTTTTTTCGATTTGAATGGGGCGATAAGGGTTAACGCGACTCCAACGGGTAAGAGCGATAACTCCACATACCGTAAGTACGCAGCGCATCGCGGTAAATGCCAAGTAGTTCGCTCTCGCTGGCTTTCGCTAAG
>NZ_JAWPOX010000503.1:0-711 GCF_033344475.1 Vibrio sp. 1288 | reverse complement strand
TAAGTACATTGAGATGATGACTGACCAGAACACATCTGGGTGTTCAACAAACAGGCGAGGGCCAGGTTGAATGCCGTAGGCGATTAACGCACCAAACATAATAGCGGTGGTGCCTGAGCCTGGAATACCCAGCGTTAACAATGGAACGAATGAGCCACTTGATGCGGCGTTGTTCGCTGATTCTGGCGCAACTAGACCACGAATGCTGCCTTTTCCGAACTCTTCTTTTTTCTCTTTTGGAGCCAAGTTGCGCTCTAAGCCGTAACTTAGGAATGCCGCAATTGTTGCGCCTGCGCCCGGAAGTACGCCAGTAAAGAAACCTAGGATAGAAGAGCGGATCGATACCGGAGCGACTTCTTTAATTTCCTCTTTGGTGACTTTCATCGAGCCGATGTTGCTCAATTTGTCTTGCTCTTCATCACGAGTATCGTTTGAAGGTTTGAGAATCCCCATTAAGGTTTCGCCCAAAGCAAACGTCGCCATTGCAAGAAGAAGGAAGCTAAAGCCGTCCATCAAATCGGTTAAACCAAAGGTGAAACGCTCGACACCAACGCCTTTATCGATACCGACTGTCGACAGCATCAAGCCAAGAATGGTCATCATCCACGCTTTAATGACCTGACCTTTACCAGCAAAAGCCGCAACGGCAGACAAGCCGAGCAACATCAACGCAAAGTAATCAGAAGATTGAAAGCTTAATGACACGTTAGC
>NZ_JAWPOX010000502.1:0-713 GCF_033344475.1 Vibrio sp. 1288 | reverse complement strand
CGACCTGATCCCCCAGACATCGCAGGATACCTTGCTGGCCTCATCAACACTGGACAGACTAAAACAGCCCGCAGAGTTATTGTTACAGGAGAAACAACACCGGCTGGAAAGTGCACTCAAAGACGTTGCTCTCCATATTGATGAGGGAGACAATCGAAATGTGATCATGAAAAATCGTACCGGTACCCGCTGGCGTCTGCCGACCAAAAGCGCTACATCTCTGGTCAACAATCCCTTTTTTAAGCGAATGCAACCGGTCGGTATCGCGGATGTACTGCGGTATGTAGAGCGCGAAACCGGGTTCATGAAATGTCTGACTCATGTACTTCCGATACAAAAACAAGGGTTCACTCATCAGGATGATTTACTGGCCATTCTGATTGCCAACGCCACTCACCGTGGTGTGTATGGCATGGCGCAGATCTCCGATCGAAGCTATGAACACCTGAGTACGGTGCAGGCCAACTATATCCGGCCTGAAACGCTGCATGACGCCAGCGACGTGATCAATAATGCGGTTGCAGCGCTACCCATCTTCCGCCACTACCATATTCAGGAGGACCAGCTGCATGCCAGTGCGGATGGTCAGAAATTCGAAACCCATCTGGAAACCTTTAAAACCCGGTACTCCTCTAAGTATTTCGGCACCAACAAAGGGATCACGGCCATGACACTGGTGGCCAACCACAGCGCCCTCAATGCTCGGATCATCG
>NZ_JAWPOX010000501.1:0-713 GCF_033344475.1 Vibrio sp. 1288 | reverse complement strand
GACTGTTTTCGACGATGTTTTTTAGCATTGATTGCATCTGAGCAAGGAACTGGTTGACGTGCGTAGCCAGTTCACCAATTTCATCCATGCGTTCAATCTCGATGCGCTGCGTCAAATCACCTTCACCTTGTGACAGTTCAGAGAGTGCATCCGACAAAGTTTGCAGTGGACGTAGTAGGCGAGTGATCACGTAAGTGCTGATGGCAGCGATGATCAAAT
This sequence comes from Vibrio sp. 1288, assembly GCF_033344475.1. Lineage (NCBI taxonomy): Bacteria > Pseudomonadati > Pseudomonadota > Gammaproteobacteria > Vibrionales > Vibrionaceae > Vibrio > Vibrio sp. 1288. The sequence goes on along the minus strand of NZ_JAWPOX010000501.1, from coordinate 494 downwards.
ACATCACGATTGAAGCTATGGCAGTAAAGGTCACTTGCTCCGAAACGGAGGCAAAAGCCATTTGTTTGTCTTGCACAACGCCCAGAGACCAATCGGTGTTAGGGACTTGAGCAACATAAATCAGTTGGTCGCCTTGTTTTGGCCACGTGATTGTTTCTAGCTTCGCGTGTTGTGCCAAGTTGGCCATTTTATCGCGAGTCAGTTCTGGATTTAACGTGGTGAGCGGTTTCTGGCTGAGCTTTTCATCTTTATAAGCGACGAGATTATTGTTGCCATCCACCAAAAACGCGAAGCCGTTGTTATCCAGTTGGATATTCAATACTTCGTTGATGATGTCTGTGACGGCCAAGTCAGCGGCCAATACGCCTTGTTTGTTTTGGTTAAACGCTTTGGCAAAGCTGACCACAATACTGCCATCAAAGTCTTGGTATGGCTCGGTAATGATCAGCCCAGATTGTGCCATCGCGTCTTGATACCAAGGGCGAGTTCGAGGG
>NZ_JAWPOX010000500.1:0-715 GCF_033344475.1 Vibrio sp. 1288 | reverse complement strand
CGAATGATTGCGACTGACTTTGATGGCGATACCACTTCTGCGACCATCCCAGTGACTATCGTCGACGATAAACCAGTCATCACGAATGTGGATGCAATCCAAGTTGATGAAGATGACTTGACGGGGATTGGCTCAGACCAAAATGATGCACTTTCTATCAACGGCCAATTTGCAACAACGCAAGGTTCTGATGGTGTCGTTAGTTATCAATTGGATTCTTCTGCCGACCCGGTTGCAGGGCTGATGTCTCAAGGCGTCGCGGTAACGATGACTGAAACGGCCAACCCAGACGGCAGTTTTACTTATCAAGCCACCGCAGGTGGTAACGTCGTCTTTACCTTGATTGTTAACGTAGATGGTTCTTATAACTTTACGCTAGAAGGCCCAATCGACCATGCCAATGGTAGTGACGATTTAACGCTGAACTTCCCGATTATTGCGACCGATTTTGATGGTGACACCAGCTCCGCGGTGATCCCAGTGACCATCGTCGATGACCAACCGACCATCACAAACGTCGATGCCATTATGGTTGATGAAGACGATTTATCGGGCGTTGGTTCTGCTCAAGATGGTGTCGTTTCTATTGACGGTAAATTCACCACAACAGAAGGCTCTGATCGAGTGGTGAGCTATCAACTTGATTCCTCGACGGATCCTGTTACTGGCCTTACCTCACATGGCGAAGCGATTGTACTCGTAGAAACGGCAGATC
>NZ_JAWPOX010000499.1:0-715 GCF_033344475.1 Vibrio sp. 1288 | reverse complement strand
GACCATATCGAAGGTTTGTCTCCGGCGATTTCTATTGAACAAAAATCGACATCTCATAACCCTCGCTCAACCGTCGGTACCATCACCGAAGTTTACGACTACTTACGTCTGCTTTACGCTCGTGTTGGTGAACCACGCTGTCCTACTCACCACGCCCCATTAGCCGCACAAACTGTCAGCCAGATGGTGGATAAAGTATTGGAACTGCCAGAAGGCAGCAAAATGATGCTGCTTGCTCCAATCGTAAAAGAGCGCAAAGGTGAGCATGTAAAAACACTAGAAAACCTTGCCGCACAAGGTTTTATCCGAGCGCGTATTGACGGCGAAACTTGCGATCTTTCAGATCCACCAACACTTGAGCTACACAAAAAACACACCATTGAAGTCGTGGTCGACCGATTCAAAGTTCGCCCAGATCTGCAACAACGTTTAGCAGAGTCATTTGAGACGACGCTAGAGCTTTCTGGTGGTATTGCGGTGATTGCTCCGATGGATGGCGATGGGGAAGAAATCATCTTTTCCGCGAACTTCGCTTGTCCGCAATGTGGCTACAGCATGCAAGAGCTGGAACCGAGATTGTTCTCATTTAACAACCCAGCAGGCGCGTGTGGAACTTGTGATGGCTTGGGTGTACAACAGTATTTTGATCCAAGCCGAGTGATTCAAGATGACTCACTCAGTTTGGCACAAGGCGCCATTCGTGGTTGGGATCAAA
>NZ_JAWPOX010000498.1:0-716 GCF_033344475.1 Vibrio sp. 1288 | reverse complement strand
TTTCCTTGGTTTCACGATGGAACAAAATCTTCAAACTGCCAACATCTTTGCCTGCAATTTGCGCCCGAGCCAGATGTTTGAATGAAGAGCGACCGACTTCGTAAGGTACTTTCGCCGCCGTCAGTTCTTGTTCTGTTTTACCAACAGAGCTGATTTCCGGAATGGTGTAGATGCCAGTCGGGATGTCTTCAATCAGATAGTTTTCAGCCTGACCTTTAGTGATCGCTTGTGCGACAAAGCGTCCTTGGTCGTAGGCTGCGCTCGCAAGACTAGGGTAACCAATCACATCACCTACTGCGTAAATGTGCTCAACCGCCGTTTGGTAGTTGCGGTTCACTTTAAGCTGGCCGCGAGAATCCGATTCTAGACCGACGACATCCAAACTGAGTTTGTCGGTGTTACCGGTTCTGCCGTTCGCATACAGCAAACAATCGGCGCGCATTTTCTTACCTGACTGCAGGTGAATTATGACGCCATCTTCTGTGCCTTCGATTTTCTCGTAGGTTTCGTCGTTACGAATGACAACGCCGCTGTTCCAGAAGTGGTAAGACAGCGCATCTGACACTTCGTTATCCAAGAACTCCAACAAACGATCTCGGGTATTGATCAGGTCGGTTTTCACACCAAGTCCGCGGAAGATAGAGGCGTACTCACAACCGATAACGCCTGCACCATAAATGATGATATGACGAGGGTCGTGTTTCAGGCTCAGGATA
>NZ_JAWPOX010000004.1:0-257158 GCF_033344475.1 Vibrio sp. 1288 | reverse complement strand
ATTGGCGCTGGACTAAACAAAGGCCCCCTTTTAGGGGGCTCACACAAAGCCACCTTCTTTAGAAGGTGGTAATTTACTTCTCATTTCATGGGTGGAGATCAGATCCTCAAGCCTATTATCAATAGTTGGCGTGTTTGATGAGCTATTGCTGGATGGAGCGGATGTAACTTTTAAAAGTGTAGATTTCAGTAAAGTGGAGGTGATGTTAGATATTTAAAATTTTGAAAAGATCCGATCTCCTTTTTGACCTTCATAATACCTTAGTATGTGGCTTATCTTTACTTGAATTAGAACTCATATTGCAGGCGTTCGTTTAAAGGTATTGATGCATATTTGAAGAGTAAGAGATAGACATATGAGTTTTATTAAAATGTGTAAAGATGGTTTTAGAGGAAAGCCGGATTTCTCTGGCTTATTACATAATGCGTTCCAGATAGATGACTTAGTGCTGTCATTTGAGTGTCCGAACAACATATATGAAGGACATGTATACCAGGATCTTGTTAATTTAGAACAGTTCGATGTTGAATCAAAAATAGAGAGGCATGAAAGGTTTGTAAAGTTAGCTACGGTATATTTTTTGTTTCAGAAGAAAATATTAAACCCTTTGCTTCCTATTAACAAACAAGGTGGATTATATATTAGGCTACGGGTTAAATCTACTGGAGAAGATATTGATAATATTAGTCAATTGTCCTCATTTTTAGAGAGAGAATATTATGATTTTTATCATGCCCCGGAGCAAAGTGAAGGCTCTATGAGGGGGTATCATACAGACTTGATGAAAGAATTGACTAAGCGTGCGAATAAACAATGGGGAGAAATTCCAGAAAGTGAACACCGAAAAAGAGAAAAAGAAGAATATTTAATTAGAGGTTTCTTAAGTGGTTATCCACCAATAAAGTGTGAGATAGTTGAAGTTGGAAAAAACAAATACTCAAAATACTCAGAAGGTAATCTTAAGTATAAGAGTGAATTACGAAGAGTATACAATTTACCCATAAAAAATGAATTCTACCTGAGCATCGAGTTTTGGTATAAGTACGAATCGATGTTTGCTAAGCAGAAGTTTTTAGATTGGGTGAGAAGTGCGGATGAAACCTTTGAAAAAAAAGTATTGGAATTACTGGATTTGTCTCCGCTCATCGACTCGTATACAGCCAAAGCGGTAAAGGGATTGAACGAAAAAACTAAGGCAGAGTAACACAGCGTCAAGAAAAGCTAGCAAAGTATGTAGCCATGAGAGAAAAATGAATCAAATTGGATGTCTATTTACCTTTGTACGCCATGGCGCATATAAAGCCAATGGATTTAGTATAGAGCCTATCACAAATATCAATACATATTTAAATAACAAGAGATATAAATATGAATTTTATCAAAATCTTTAAAGATGGGTTTAGAGGGAAACCAGATTTTGCACACTTGTTACATAATGTATTCCAGATAGATGACTTAGTACTATCATTTGAATGTCCGAACAATATATATGAAGGTCATGTATACCAAGATTTTATTGAATTACAACGATTCAATATTGATTCAAAAGTAGAGCGGCATGAAAAGTTTATAAACGTGGCCACGATTTATTTCTCTTTTCAAAATAAAATAATAAATCCACTATTACCAATCAATAAACAAGGTGGCTTATATATTCGGTTAAGGATTAAATCTTCAGATAAATATATTACTAGTGTTAATCAACTATCTTCATTTATAGAGAAAGAGTACGTAGATTTTTATCATGCTGTAGAGTCACCTGACGGTTCTCAAAAAGGTGATCATACAGAGTTGATGAATGATGCTATTGCGTATGCAAATCATCGTTGGGGAATGGACCCGATAAACGAAGAAAAAAAGAGAGCGAAAGAAGAGTTCCTTGTAGGAGAGTTTCTTCGTGGTTACCCTCCAATCAAATGCCAAGATATCAAGATTGGTGGAAATACATTTTCAAAATATGTAGAAGGAAATTTGGAGTATAAAAAAGACTATCGAAGAGTGTACAATTTGCCTATCAAAAATGAGTTTTACTTTAGTATTGAATTTTTATATGAAATCGAGCCTATGTTTGCTCAAAAAAAGTTTTTAGATTGGGTAAGACACGCGGATGAAATCTTTGAAAAAAATGTTTTAGAGTTGCTAGCACTGTCTCCGCTTATTGATTCGCATACTACCTCCAAATCCGAAAGGTTGGCAAAAAAAAGTTGATCCAGAGCGTTCATACTTAACTTAAAGAAAAAAGCCCGCGAAGAATGCTTTCACGGGCGAAAAAAGGGCACCAAATTGGGTGTCTATTCATTTTGGAGGTGGTCGAACGTCCATATAAAACTGACAATAGGCTTGGTGAGAGGCTTACCACCAGCGCGACCAACGAGGCTAAAGTTAACATTGTTGTAATGATTGTTAAAATGTTAATTCTTCAATCAATGTTTTCATTATCGTGAGTTTAAATTGTGAATGTGTTGCCTGCGTGTATTTTTACTCTGTGAAATGCCGTTTTTGACAATAAAACATATTATAAATCTTGTGTTGGTTATTTGATTTGGTTATATAAAACTCAACATACTTAATCCTTAACTGTTCATATTTACACTTAATGAGACACAATAACCCTCTGTTTGTTAAGTGATTGTGTGTTTTTTAACGCATTGGTATTGAACAAAAAGCGACCTAAGCCGTTCTTGTTCATTTTGATAAGTTTACTTATCAGTCGTTTTAGATTTCTTCGTGCTTATGGACTAGGCCGAAGTCAGCTAAAATGGCATACGCAGCAGGGATCATAAACAACACCAGCAGAGTGGATGCGAAAATACCAAACACGATGGAGATAACCAGTGGTTGGATAACCTGTGCTTGCAAACTGGTTTCAGTCAGTAACGGAAGCAAACCTGCTGCAGTGGTCATTGATGTTAGGAATACTGCTCTAAAGCGTTCCCGACTGGCTTTGACTACTGAGTCATGTACATTATCCCCTTCATCCACATGATGGCGTATGTACTGAACTAACAGAATCGAGTCATTCACCACAATCCCTGCTAATGAGACGAAGCCCATCATACTTGGCATACTTAATGAGTGACCGAGTAGGATGTGTCCCCATACCACGCCAATAAAGGCGAGGGGAATCGCAAGCATGACGACGAATGGTTCCAAATAACTGCGGAATTGGTAACTCAGAATCGCAAACACGCCAAACAAACCAAGCAAGAAGCCTTTACCCATTGATGCGCCAGTTTCAGCGGTATCTTTGGCTTCACCTTCAAAATCAAAGCGAAGACCAGGGTACTTTTGCATAAGCTTTGGTGCTTCATCCTGTTGGAACTGACGAATAATGGCGGTTGAGTTGGCTTTCGTATTGTCGATATCGCCGAATACGCTCACAGTGCGCAAGCCATCGATGCGCTGGATTCTTACGTAATTACGTTGGAAATCCAAAGTCGCAATGGTCGCGAGTGGAATTTGACTGCCATCGGACAAGATAATTGGGAAGTTTGCCAATTGCTGTAAGTCACCAGCTTGCGCTTTATCAAGGCGAACTTCGATGGAAATGTTTTCAACCCCAACTTGGATTTCGTCTGCGGTTTGGCCAAAGAAAGCCGCGCGCAATTGATTGGCGATGAGTTGGCCGTTAATCCCATAAGCTTCTGCACCCGGACGCAGTTTAACCAAGACTTCTTCTTTACCCATACGCATGTCATCCAACACGCCATGGACACCGTCAAACTCATTCAAGTATTGCTGAATGTCGATAGAGGCCGCTTTGAGCGCATCCAGATCATCATGTTTCGCTCGAATTTCAATCGCTCGTCCACCTGGCCCCATGGTCGGTTGTTTAAATACCAGTGAGATTGGATCGGCAAGTTCACCGATGTCTTCGCGCCATGCATCGATAAATTCATCGATGAGTGTGTTACGACTCTCTGCACCCAGCAAATCCAGACGTACCGTGGCAATGTGAGGGCCAGATTCATTCGCGTCGGCGTTAGCGTTGAATTGACTGGTGATGTGCAGAACCAATGGATTGCCGTCTTCCACTTTTTCTGTCCATTCTTTATCTAGCTTTTGAGCGGAAGCAACGATCTTACCGACGACAGCTTCCGTTTGAGACAGAGAAGAACCCGGAGGAAGAATAATACGCGCTTCTGCAATGTCGCCATCCAGTTCAGGGAAGGGTTGGAACTTGAGCAAACCACCTACTAACGTGGCAGCGGAGATAAGAAGCAAGGCAACCACACCGCCCATAAAGGCATAGCGATACTCGACCACTTTATCCACTGCGTTGACCAAGGTGGTGTTGCGGAAGTTTTCAAAAGAAGCGAGCAGCTTTTGTTTGAACTTCGGTGTTTTTCGCTCTTGCTTTTGTTTGTGTAGTGAGTGAGAAAGGTGGTTAGGTAGAATCAAGAAGGCTTCCACCAAACTTAAACTCAGTACGAGGATCAGAACTTGAGGAACCGCTTTAAGTACCGCACCCATTTCACCTTGCAAAAATAACAAGCTACCGAAAATACACACCGTAGTTAAAAAGGAAGAGATGACCCCCGGCAGTACCTTTTTCACTCCTTTTATCACGGCATCATCGATCTCTTCTCCTCGGTCGAGGTGAGCGGCAATCGATTCGGCAATAACGATGGCATCATCCATCATGATACCGATGGCCATGAGTAACCCGACCAAAGACATGATGTTGATGGACAGGCCAAGTTGCGCCATCAAAAATAACCCACCTAAGAAGGCAACGGGTAAACCAGCTGCGACCCAAAAGGAATAGCGAAAACTAAAGAACAACCACATGGTGGCGAAGACCAGAATGATACCTTGCCAACCGTTTTTGACCATCATGGTCAGGCGATCCCAAAGCACGGATGAAAGGTCATTGGTCATTTGTAGCATCACACCGTCTGGCGCGATAGCTTGTTGTTCTTCGACAAATTGAGCAACACGTTCTTTAATGCGCAGTGCATCGTCTTCTTTGTTTTTGCTGACTTTTAGTAGGGCAGAAGGGTGACCATCAAAGAGGACTTTCTGTTCGTCCAATTCAAATCGGTCGGTAATCGTCGCAATGTCTCTTAGAGGGATGATTGATCCATTTGGACCAGAGCCCACGACAATAGTCTCAAGCTCTTCTGGCGTCACACGTCGTTCATCAAAGCGGATCAGAAAGTTCTTATCTGGCGTTTCGACATTACCACTTGGCAACTTGACGTTCTGACGACCAATCTGCTCAGCAATATCGCCAACACTTAAGCCAAGTTGTCGAATAGCTTGAGTATCTAGCTCTACTCGGTATTGGTGGTCAGAGAAGCCTGCAACTTCAACCAAAGACACATCGTAATCGAGCTTCAACGTGCGCTTAAGTTGTTCTGCATAAGCTTTTAGCTCTGGCCATGTGGTGCCTGCAGTGATCGCGACATCCACAACTGGCTCATTCCAATCCAACTCTTGGACTACGGGAGACTCAATTTCTTGTGGGAAGTCATTAATCGAGTTGATTTGAGTTTGAACGTCGACCAACATGCGGCCGATGTCGGCTTCTTCATTCAGTTTTAAGATAAGACGCGCAGAGCCTTCAATCGCTTCACATTGCGTTTCTTCAATGTTAGCAAGGCCATCAACAGCATCTTCCATGCGGACACAGATACTCTCTTCGACTTCTTGCGGGGAAGCGCCAGGGTAAACTACACCAGCTAGGATGTAGGGTGGATCAAACTCAGGAAAGGTTTCCCGCTTAATCGTGGAAAGTGAAGAAATCCCCAATATCAGCAGCGTTAGCATCAGCAAGTTGGCTGCCGTTGGGTGCTTGGCGAAGAATCGGATCATGAATCAGACTCCTCAACAGTGGCTTCTGACTGTTCAGGTGATTCTTTCAATAGCATGCCATTAATCGCAGGCAGCAAATCGTTGATGATCAGTTTCTGACCTTGCTCCAATTCGCCATCGATCACCACTTGGTTATTTCGGCGATATAACACTTCAACCGTCACGACTTGCAGACGGTTGTCATCTCCCATCAGGTAAATCTTATCGCCATGAAGCGCACGCTCTGGGATGACCCAACTCGGGTTCTCTTGTCCCTCAATCAAGGCTCGCACAAACATGCCGTTCACTAGTGGAGGCGCAGAGGTTGGGTTTAATGCACGGTAGTCTTGTTCAATTTCCAGAATCACACCGGCAGTCGCTTGGCTTGGATCAACCGTTTCACTGATGCGTGCAACTTTCGCAGGCCAGCTTGCAGAGAGGTTACCGCTGCTGAGTTCAATGTTGGCATGAATCGCATTCATATCAGGTTGTGGAATACCAGATTCATCACGAACAAACTCACCGATGCTCGCAGCCAAAGTTTGCATGTCATGAATGGACAGTTGAGCTTCAACCTCCATAACATCAATACCATGCCCGGTCACCATGGTCTGTTGTAGATTAACCACTTGGTTTTGCTCAATCTCGACTTCTGCAATGCGCAAATCGTAAGGAAGGGTGATGATGGTTTTATCAAGCGAGCGTTCGGCCTCATCCACTTTTGATGCATTAACTTTAACTAGGGCTTCCGCGACTCGTTTCTCATCCGGCATCAAACCAATTTGATTTTCAATATCCAGTACTAACTTACGTTGAGAGAGCGCGCTTTGCTCTTGCTGATCTACATCCGATTGAGACGTTAGGCCTTTTTTACGTAGGTTTTGCTTACGGTCTAACTCTTTGTTGGCGATGACCAGACGGTTGGCTTCTATCTTGAGGGTGCTTTTGAGATTCGCTTCTTCTTGGTTCAGCTTAGCCAGAGAGGTTTGGGCAGATTTGAGATCGGCTTGAGCTTGAACCAGTTTCAGTTCGTAATCGAGTGGGTCGATTCGCAAGATTTCCGTTCCTGCTTGCAGCACTTGTCCTTTTTCCAGTTGCGGATGGCGGTAGACCACTTTACCCGTCACTTCGGCTATCGCTTTCCATTTCACTTTTGGTGCGATCTTGCCGAAACCTATGGCCACTGGAGCAATGGCTTTGAGCTCAAGAGGAATTGTCTCGACCAACCGTGCACGATCTCCTGCGGGTTTTACGGGCAAATCTGGTTTGAGGCTAATCGCCAAAAACAGAATGACGACCCCCACCGCAAGAGCAGGAAAGAACAGCAGCTTTTTATTTATTTTCATATTGGTCGCCCGAGTCTAAAAATCCATGTTTCATCAGTTGTATGTTGTGTTCGAATAATCGGTTCAAGAAGGCTTCTGAAAGTTCAATGCCATGAATGGCAAGCAGTGCTGGTGGCGCCATAAAAGGAAATACCATCAAGCTGATGTAAGAGACGCGACAAAGTTGAGGGTCGGCGTCTTTTCGTAAAACGCCACTGTCGATCAATTTATCAAAGATCACGCCTTGCATTGGCTTACTGATATCTGCGAAGACTTTTTCGAGCAGTTTGCGTTGGGTTTCCGATGGGGGCATATTCATAACTTGGGCAACTAAGCGTGGAAACTGTGGTACCTTGATCATTTCGCGGTAGTAGGTGCGCATTAGATCGAGAAAGTTTTGCTCGTTACTGTTGGATACCAACGTCTGCATCTGCTTTTGCATCGGTGACAGTGTTTCGCGCAACATGGTCTCGAACAAGCCTTCTTTGTTGCCAAAGTAGTAGCGAATCATCGCAACGTTCACGCCTGCTTTCTGCGCGACTAGGCGAGTAGAGACCTTGTCATAAGCCATAATGGTGAAGAGTTCGCGCGCGTGGAAAATCAGTTTTTCCCTTGCGTCGATATTATCTGTGGGTCTTCCCGCCCTTCGATGCGCTTCCGTCACAATCTTCTCTCAAAATATTAAACATTTGATTAATTATAAGACGCTGATTTCTCATGCGACATGTGAAAAATTAATCAGTATTTAATCAAGTGATTAATTTGTGATGAAGAGAAGTAAAAAAGAGCAGAAAGAACTGCTCTTTGAACAAATAGAAAAGTATTTACTTAGGAAGAACGGTCTTTTGAGGCTAGATCACCCCCAACTTAACACACTCCAATTCGGTCTGTTGGCGTGTTCTTTTAGTTGTGGGCATGGATTTACCAGATAAGCGTAGTTCGCGTATTCACAAAGCGGTAAATCGTTGATTGAATCGGTATAGAAATGGATTTCGGAATAAGGCTCAGGCTGATTTTCTAGCCACTGTTTTAATCGCGTGACTTTGCCTTCACGATAACTCGGGATACCGTCGATTTCAGCAGTATAACGGTTGTTTTTCTCGATTAAATCAATTCCGAGTGCGGTTGGAATATTAAGACGGCGACCAACGGCTTCCACCAAAAAAGTGACGCTGGCAGAGATGATAACCATATCTATACCATCACGAGACAGTTGCTCAATCAGGGTTTTGGCTTGAGGGAACTGTTTAGGCAAAATATGGCTTTCAACACATTCTTCAACCAAGGCGTTTACTTCTTCAATCGGCATGTTTTCTAGTGGCTTCATGGAGAACGCTAGGTAATCTTCCATGTCCATTTTGCCTTCAGAGTACAAGGCCATTAGACGCTGATCTTCCTTAATAAATAAAGGATCAGTCGCGATGTCTCTCTCAACCATAAACTCGTTCCAAATCATTGCGCAGTCAGCGTTTATTAGGGTTTCATCCATATCAAAAACATACAAAGGTTTGGACATGTTTAGGCTCTCACTGGCTGAATTTCGTTTAGGTTAAAGAGTAGCTCTAGTTGGCTGCCATTCGCTAGTAAGCGTTCTGAAGAGCGGTTAAGCAAGTCAACAGTGAGCTCACACTCTTCAACGTTCACTTGATAGCGAATAACATTACCTAGAAGCTGGTGGTTGGTGATCGTACCTACTTGTGGCGCTGAGATGTGGCTATCATATTGACGACCTTGCTCTTTTACATATATAGACTCTGGGCGAATCGCCACTTTCCATTCGGTATCAATGTTGAAGAGTTGCTTGGCTTTATTGGCCTCTACAAGGTTGTAGTGCCCCATGAAACCGGCCACAAACTCGTTAGCAGGATGAGTATAAATTTCTTCAGGTGTTCCTGCTTGAACAATTTCTCCTTTACTCATTAGGAAGATACGATCAGACATAATCATCGCCTCTTCTTGGTCATGAGTTACGAAGATAGTGGTGAGATTCATCTCTTTCTGAATGTCTCGGATTTGCTGACGAAGGTGTTTGCGGATTTTGGCATCAAGCGCAGAAAGTGGTTCATCAAGCAATAATATGCGAGGTTTCACCACCAACGCTCGAGCGAGTGCGACACGCTGGCGCTGACCGCCAGAAAGTTGATGCGGATAGTGTTTTTCTTTACCTGCCAGATCCACCAGTTTGATGACTTTAGCCACTTCACGTCGAATATCATCATTCGCAAGCTTTTTCATTTTTAAGCCAAATGCAATGTTGCCTTCGACGGTCATATTGGGAAACAGCGCATACGATTGAAAGACCATCCCAATACCACGCTCTTGCGGGACTTGATGCGTGATATCTTCTCCGTTTACCCAAATCTCGCCTCCATCGACAGGGTTAAGCCCAGCAAGGCTGCGAAGTAGTGTCGATTTACCACAACCGCTAGGGCCCAAAAGCGTAATGAATTCACCTTGCTCGATGTTAAAGTGAATGTCCTCAAATACGGTGTTATCACCAAAACGTTTAGTCAGATTTTTCGCTGTTACGTAGCTCATTGTTTGACTCCTCGGCTGAAACGACTTGCCAACCAAGTCAGTAAAAAAATAAATAGGAAGTAGGTCATCACTATGGCAGACGTAAAGTGGCCGCTCGTCTGACGCATGTTATACAAGTAGATTTGCAGGGTTTCATAACGTGTGCCGACTAAAATATTGGCGAACACAAACTCTCCCAATAGAAATGAAAATGAAAGGAAAAGCGATGCCATCAGTCCTTTTTTGAGGTTAGGTAAAATGACCATCAAAAACGCTTTGGTTGTGCTTGCTCCTAGCAAGTGTGCAGCGTCCATTAAATCGTTAAGGTTAATTGCTTCGAAGCTATTAGAAATCGCACGATACATGAACGGTAACGCGATGGTGAAGTAAGTACCTACTAGAATCCAAGGAGTACCGATAAGGGAGATTTCACTGTCAGCATAAAGTTGAAGCAAGCCGACGGAGGACACCACTGGTGGTACAGCGAATGGTAGCAAAATCAATACGTTCATGAGCTTATCGAGCCTTGGAAAGTAGTAAAACACCACGAATATCGCTGGCAGAACTAGAATCACACTGAGGGTTAGCGAAGCAATACAAATAAACAGCGAACGCCCAAATGCTTGCAAAAAGCGTGGGTCGGTCAGCAATTTAACGTACCAATCAAAAGTGAAACCATCTGGAAGCACCGTGGCGCCCCAGCGTGATGAAAGCGAATAGACAAAGGTCGCTAAAATCGGGATGAGCATGATCCCAACAATGGAATAAACCACCGTTTTATGGAATCGATTATTAACGTTGTTCATGACTACTTCCTACCTGCATAGCTTTTCGAAATGAGCCATTGGTTAATCACTGTGATAAAGGCAAGTAACGCCATTAGAATCACCGAAATTGCAGCGGCGAGATTAGGTTCAAGGAACAGGTCTCCCGATACCAGACTCGCAATTCGAATTGTGATGACGTTATAGTTACCGGAGGTCAACGCATAAACACTCGCATATGCGCCAATTGCGTTGGCTATTAAGATAATAAAGGTACCGAATAAGGCTGGTGAGAGCACTGGCAGCGCGATTTTCGCCCAATACTGTGATGTTTTGGCTCCCAGTAGCGCAGCTGCTGCTTGCCAATCATCACTCAACGCGTCGAACGCAGGGTAGAGCAACAACACCGCCAGCGGGATTTGGAAGTAGATGTAAATGGCCAGCAGGCCCCATTTACCATAAAGGTCGAAATCACCGAGTAAGCCATACTGCTTGAGCAAAAGGGTAATCGCCCCATTGGTGCCCAAAATAATAATAAAAGCGAATGACAGAGGTACGCCTGCAAAGTTGCTGCTCATGTTCGTAAACGCAATCACACCGTCGCGGACTTTAGAATCGACTCTGCGTAGAGAAGAGACCAACAGAGTCGCAATGGCTAAGCCAAAAATGCTCGACCACACAGCTAACCACAAACTGTTGCCAAACGCCTGCATCATAAAGGCGGAGTCGAGCACTTCAATGTAGTTATCGAAGGCAAACTCGCCATCGTAGATAAAGCTGTTTAACAGTACCCAAATCATCGGTGCGAGTTGAAATAGGTAGAAAAACAGCGCGAAAGGCGCCAACCAAATGGCAGGCTTAAAGCGCTTTAACCAAGTACTTGCCAAATTTGAGCGTGATTCGCTAGAGCTAGGGGAGAGGACTGAACTTCTCATAGTGCTAACAATTCCTGAGTGTATGGCTTCGTGTGGTCAAGGTTTAGCAATTGACAAACGGTGCCACAAATATCAGTTTGCTTAATATGACAATCTTGATGGGTAAACTTATCACCAATGACAAACAGGGGAACTTCTCGCTCTTCAGGTAAAATCCCACCGTGAGAAAGATCGTTGTTCATGCCATGATCGCTGGTCACAATGATTTGATACCCATCAGCAAGCCATTGATCGATGTAGTTGGAAAGAATAATGTCTGCACCTCGCGCACAATTGCGGTATTGGCGAGAGTCTAGGCCAAACTTATGTCCTGTATCGTCGATATTCATCGGATGGATCAATAAGAAATCAGGTTGATAGTTGCGACGTAAATACTCTGCGTCCAGGAACAAGGCTTCATCAGGATAATGATCCCAATGGTAAAAGCAGCCGTGCTGGATATTCAGGGTTTCATCATGCGTGAAACGATCGCGAACAGGTTCAAATGGCGCGCGATTGTAAAGCTCACTTACCCAGTGGTAGGCAGCCGCAGCGGTCACTTTTCCTTGGGCTTTTGCCAAACTGAAAATGGAATCGTGTTTGGATAGACGAACGATATTGTTGTTTACGATGCCGCTTTCTACAGGGCGAACGCCCGTTAAAATGCACTCATAAAGTGGGCGAGACATAGAGGGCAGCTCACACTGCACAGGATAAAGCGTTGCGCGAGTTTCTTGTTGGGAACGACTTTGTTCTAGAAGACCATTGAGGTAGCCCATGCAATCACGGGCTACCTGATAGTTCAGTCCATCTAGAACAACAAGGATGACCTTATTGCTCATAACGACTTACTCTTATTGCTGGTGGATTAAGACACTTTCTTGCCATTGACGTGGCAGCTTACGTGCGGATTTTTCCCAAGCTGAGAAGTCAGTCACTGGGTGAACATTGCTGTATTGGTCATTAGCAATTAGCTTGTCTTGCACTGCTTGAGGCAGTGTGATGTTGGTGCGGATTGGACGCGCATAACCTTCTGCTAAGTTGATTTGCCCTTGATCGCTGAAGATGTATTCACGAGCAAGCTTTGCTGCATTAGGGTTCTTCGCGTATTTATTGATTATGGTTGTATAACCAGAAATCACAGAGCCATCTTGAGGAATGCTCACTGTAAAGCGGTCGCGGTCAATTTTGTCGCGGTAGTTCAATGCATTGAAGTCCCACATGATCGCCACTTCAACTTCGCCTTTTTCTAGGTTGGCGATGTTCGGATCGGTAAATGAAAGACGACCTTGCTTCGCGAGTTCAGAAAAGAATTTGAGCGCAGGCTTGAGGTTGGATTCGTCCCCACCGTTGGCGAACGCTGCGGCGAGAACCGCGTTGTTTGCCTGTGCTGCTACGCCTACGTCACCTACGGTCACTTTGTAGTCGCCTTTTAATAGGTCATCCCACGTTTTTGGCGCGTCTTTTACGAGGTTATTGTTGGAGATAAAAGAAATAGTGCCAGTGTAGGCAAGTGCCCAATGACCATCTTCGTCTTTTGCCCAATCTGGGATGTCATTCCAAGTTGTTGGTTTATATGTCTGAGTGACGCCTTTTTTTACCGCTACACGTGCAAAGGCAAAGCCTACGTCACCAATGTCTGCGGTCGCGTTTTTCTTCTCAGCTTCGAATTTTGCGATTTCTTGAGCCGAGCTCATATCCGTGTCTTGGTGCTTAAGGTTGTAATTTGACTTTAAATCAGCCCAAGTGTCTTTCCAGTTTGCCCAACTGTCAGGCATACCCACACTGTAAACCGCCCCTTCTTTTTGTGCTGCTGCTACCAAAGATTCAATATCGGCTTCTTTCGCTACTGTTGGCGTAGCGAGCGTTACCGCAATGATTGCCGCTGGTGCGGTAATTGAACGACTTAGCAAAGTTTTCATTGTCTCCATCCTTCTGGACTAGGTCAGTAAGTTCGCTTTGTATGCTATGGATGGAATGTGACGATTTAGCGCAAGTAATTTGACAGTTTTGCTGATTTTATATGGCACTTATATTTCATACGTTCAGTATGTGTTCTGTTGATTAATGTCATATTTTTGTTACGTAAACGCCTTATGTTATTCGTCAAATTATCGTTGGACTAGATCAGAATGAGAGTGACAGGCACCGGACAATTTGGTACCCAATTAGGAAAAATTAGAAGCAGCTTAAAACAGCAGATTCTTTCCGGCATCATGTCGGAAGGACAAAAACTGCCGTCAGAGAGAGAGCTCAGTGAGCTGTTTTCTACGACTCGAATCACTATCAAAGATGCGTTGGTGTCTTTAGAAACGGAAGGTCTTATTTATCGAGAAGAGCGCCGGGGTTGGTATGTATCTCCTGAGCGTATCTGTTACAACCCGTTGTCTCGTTCTCACTTCCATCAGATGATTCGAGAGCAGCATCGTATTGCAGAAACTAAGTTACTCAATGTGCGAAGTGAAATGGCCGCAGGTGAGTATGCCAAATCGTTAGAGGTGGAGCGAATTACCCCAATTTATGTAATTGAACGGTTACGTTTTATTGATGGGCGAGCGGTATTGTTTGTTGAGAACGTGCTCAAAGCGGCACTGTTTGAGGGTATATTGTCTGAGAACCTCACCATGTCCCTGACGGGCATTTATCGTGAGAAGTATGGTTACGAAACAAAGCGCTCTCGTTTTGATGTGATTCCAACGTCAGCACCTGCTCATGTCGCTAAAGCGTTGAACTTGGCTGAAGGACAACCCGTTCTGAAAATTCGGCGGGTAAACTACAAACAAGATGGGCATTTAATGGACTGCGAATTCGAGTATTGGCGTCCAGACGCAGTGATGATTCGCATTGATAGCGTAGGATAAAGCGCAGAATTAAAAAGAGCCCAATGAAGGGCTCTTTTTCGCATATTGGTAGGAAGGAGCTTTAAACGAGGCCTTGCTCTTTTGCCATTCTGCTTGCAATGCCGGGTGCTTTCCAAATGCTTGGCAGCAAAATGAAAGACACAGGCACGGCAGTAATTACAATGAAAGACTGCAATGCAGAAATACCACCAGAGCCCATTGAGATAAGCGCAATAGCGACAATACCCATAATCAGCCCCCAGAACGAGCGAATCACTGCGTTTGGTTCTGTTGAGCCCGTCATCACTACACTGATTGTGTAAGTCATCGAGTCACCCGTCGTCACGATAAATGTTGTCGTTAAGATCAGGAACAGAACCGAAATGATCATTGGGTAAGGTAATTCACCAGTAATCGCTAGCAGTGCTGCGGGCAAGTTAAAGCCTTCAAACGCAGATGAAATCAAACCAGGGTTATCAAGTTCAAACGCAAGGCCACTGCCACCAACGATACTAAACCAGAAGCAAGTAATCAGCGGTGCCGCGATGCTAATAGACATGATTAATTGGCGAATTGTACGACCACGAGAAATACGAGCAATAAAGATCGCCATCATTGGGCCATAACCGATAAACCAACCCCAGAAGAATACTGTCCACCAGCTTAGCCAGCCTGTATCACCACGGTAAAGTGCCATAGGGAAGAAGTTATCCACCATACGACCAACGCCTTGCACGTAGCCATCAACGATAAAGCTTGTCGGCCCGAAGAACAGGATGTAACCAATTAACAGTACAGACAAAATGATGTTGTAACGACTGACGATTTGAATACCCTTGCTCAATCCGCTCAGTGCGGAAAGGGTATACATCAGGATCGCCGCCATAATAACCATACTTTGCGTTACGAACGTATCTGGCAGGCCAAACAATGAGTTTAGCGCGTAGCTAATTTGTAAACCTAAGAAGCCGATAGGACCAATGGTTCCTGCTGCTACTGCAATGATGCTACATGCGTCAGCAACATCACCAATCCAGCCTTTAATGGCTTTATCACCAAACACAGGGTAAAGCAGAGTACGCGGTTTAAGAGGCAGGCCTTTATCGTAATGCAAGTGCATTAAGACAATGGAAGATAGACCACCAAGGATCGCCCAAGCTAAGAAGCCCCAGTGCATAAAAGACTGAGATAGGGCATTGATTGCGGCAGTTTTCGGTGAGGCTTCCCCGTATAGAGGCGGAGCAGTCACAAAGTGCGCGATAGGCTCAGCAGCGGCCCAGAACACACCACCACCTGCAAGTAGAGTACAGAGTACGATTGACAACCACTTAAAGTTATCAATATCAGGTTTCGCTAGACCACCTAGGCGCACATAACCAGTGCGACCAAACGCAAGAGCCAAACCAATTAGGAAATTCAGAAGAAGCAGTACTTGCCAGTAAGCTCCGAAATATTTAGTAGCAAAGCCGAAGCCGGTGTTAACCATTGCGGTTAGAGAGTCGGTATTCGTTAGAGCAAGTAAAACGAATAGAGTGAGGAAGCTACCACTTAACCAAAAGACAGGATTGGTGAGTTCGAGGCGCTTGAGTAAAGATGGGGGATGAATAGCAGAATAGTCAGCATCCTGAATAGGCGCTGTGTGGGAGGCGGCATTCGTCATATTTGACATAATTACTTCGCTTTTTAGGGCTATGAAGCCGTGCATTTCCCCTCACATCGTTTCGACGAAAAGTGTGAGGATGTTCAAAAAGCCGATGATGTTAACATGTCGAAGTTGCAAATATAACCTTAGATTTCGATTAATTTTTAACAGGTTAGCCAAGTTGCTGATTTTTGGGTAGAGATCAAAAGAAAGAGTTTTTACGTGAAATGCACCGCATTTCGTATGTAATTAACATTTCCCTTGTTTTTGCATGGGATTATCAGGATTACATTGAGAAAACATGTTTTTCCCAAGCTAAGGTTTAACTCGATGGCTCACTTCGAACTTAACGGGCAGTGGATGCTTACCTCGCCACAGCGCCCCAATCTTGAAATTCCAATGTTTATTCCGGGCGATAATGTGTCGGCGCTTTTACAAGCAGAGCAGATTCCAGATCCTTATTTTGCCGATAATGAAAACAAAGTTCGATGGATTGAAGAGTGTGAGTGGCATATCTCACGTGAGTTTGACGTCGACGCGTTTACGTTGTCTGCCAAGCAAATTTGGATGACGCTAACTCGTGTCGATACATTGGCAACCTTCTATGTTAATGGTGAGCTAGCACTAACTTGCAGCAACATGTTTACCCAGCAACGTGTGGATATTAAACCGCATTTAAAGCAAGGTACTAACACGATTCGGGTTGAGTTTGCTCGGGCGGATTTAGAAGGTATCGCAAGAGCAAAAAAACTGCCATTTCCTATTCCATCGGCAATGGGCAACAACCAAATTCCACACATGAACTTGATCCGCAAAACACAATGCCATTCCGGATGGGACTGGGGCATTTGCTTGATGGTATCGGGTATTTACGACCCCATTCAAATCGACATTGTGAATGAGCTTTGGCTCAAAGGCTTCTCGACAGAGCAGCAATGGCAAGCCGATGGGAGTGTGTTTCTTGATGTAGTAGTTGAAGTGGAAACGGACAGTCAACGCCATGAAATGATGGTTGAATTTAATGGTGGGCGTCAATGTATTCAAACAAAAGGAAGTGGTCACTATCATTGCCAGTTCCACATTTTGGAGCCTCAACGCTGGTGGCCATCGGGTTATGGCGAAGCGTATCTCTATCCCATTACCATTTCTTGCAGAGAGCAAAAGTTAACGCACAACATTGGTTTGCGTCAGTTAACCCTAAATAACCAAGCTGATGAGCACGGCTCTGCAATGGAATTTATCGTCAATGGCGTACCGATTAATGCTAAAGGTGCCAACTGGATCCCTATTGACGCAATGCCGGGGCGAGAGTACGAAACACGTTATCGCAACCTTTTGCAAAGTGCGGTTGACGCCAACATGAACATGATTCGCGTATGGGGCGGTGGTCAGTACGAGAGTGAAACCTTTTATAACCTTTGTGATGAACTTGGTTTGTTGGTGTGGCAAGACATGATGTTCGCCTGCTCGTTGTACCCATCAAACGACGAGTTTTTAAAAGACGTAGAAGAAGAACTTAGATTCCAAATCCCGAGGCTTAAGAAGCACCCATCAATCGCACTTTGGTGTGGTGACAATGAAGTGATTGGAGCTATTGGTTGGTATGACGAATCTAAGCGCAGCAAAGTCAAATACACGGTTAACTACGATCGCCTCAACCGCATGATTGAGAAGGAGATTACCGAGCAAGATAGCACTCGCCGTTTCTGGCCAAGTTCCTCATGTAATGGTGAACTGGATTTCGGTGATGCGTGGCATGATGATAGTAAAGGCGATATGCACTTTTGGGACGTTTGGCATTCAGGAAAATCATTCAGTGCTTACGTTGACGTGAATCCTCGTTTTTGCTCTGAGTTTGGTTTTCAATCTTGGCCATCTTTTGCTGAAGTTAAGCGGTTTGTCCCTGAGCAAGACTGGAATATTACATCCCCAACTTTCGAACAACATCAGAAGAACCCTCGAGGTCATAGTATTATTACAGAGATGTTCACGCGCTATTTTCGTTTTCCCTCTGGATTCGAGAGCATGCTGTATTTAAGTCAAGTTCAGCAGGCAATCGCGATCAAAACTGCATGCGATCATTGGCGTGCCATTTCTCCAGTTTGTCGCGGCATGCTGTACTGGCAACTCAACGACAATTGGCCTGTCAGTTCTTGGTCTAGTTTGGAATACAGTGGTCGATGGAAGCAGTTGCACTACCATGCGAAGCGATTTTTTGCGCCACAGTATTTGGTATTTTCCGAGCATACAGGCAAGTTGAGCCTACATTTGCTCAATGATGCCAAAGAGTCCGCAAGCGTCAACGCACTGCTTAAGTGGGTAGATTGGCAAGGGGAAGAAAAGCAATGTTGGAGCTTAGAACAAACAGTCATAGCAGACAGCAATACGATTTTGTGGCAATTGGATGAATCGATCGAGAAGGACGAACTTACGTCAGGCTTCTTCTATGTTGAAGCGCAAATCGGTGAAGACAGAATAAGCAACACATGGTTTAGTACTCACGAGCTAAAAACCTTGCCGATAGCGAAAGCCAATATAGGTGTCTCTATTGAAGGGAGGAAAATTACATTGATTGCGGATAAGCCTGCGTTTTTTGTTCATTTGGAGAGTGATGCTGATGGAAGGTTCAGTGACTCTAGTTTTACTCTGTTGGCCAAGGTTCCAATGACGGTTGAGTATTTAGGTGATGATGTTTCAGGTATGCAGCAGTCGTTGAGGGTATGCCACCTTAATGATTAAAGCGGGCATAGAACATCTACATGCTGATAACTAAAAAGGGAGCGTTTGCTCCCTTTTTAGTTACCAAGTATCCGTTATTAAGCTCAGGTTGAGACAGAAGTTTATTTAAGTTTCTGATGGACCCGATAGCTAACGACAAAGCCAATGTAGAATAGTGCAGCAAGAGTAATCACTGCCGTCGCGTACGCCAGCAGGCTGTTTAACCCTAAACCAAAAGCCAAAGTGAAGGCGATACCATGAATGGCTTCCGCAGGGATTCGGTACCAAGCAGCGTGGACGGAAGATCCGAAGAGGATAAAGGTACTAAGTAAGACAATCGTGCCGCCTATAAAGCCGACCCATCTGCTGTTGTTCATGTTGCAGTCTCAGGGGTTACCGAGGTAACGTAACAAAATATTTCAGAGTCGTATTATACAACCGAGAGAGGGTATGGGTGGTAGAAATATTTGCCTCACAAACTAAGAGGCCATCTAAGTGGCCTCTTTTTAACCGATTTAACGGCATCCGTTATGACGCAAAGGTGTGAGGCTTGTAAGAAACCTAACCTTTGGCATTCGTTTGGGGTTGTGCTTTTGGTCGTATCGTCCAATCACCACCAAGCGATTTGTAGAGCGTAATCGTAGCTTGTGCGGTTTGTAACTTTGCCGCGACTTGCTGATCTTGCATCATGCGTTGCTGACGTTGCGCATCTAAAACCGATAAGTGATCAATCAAGCCAGCGCGGTACAGTGACTTGGCTTTGTTGACGGCGTTATTGGTGGCTTTCAATGCATCATCGATTCGGCGCTGACTTTCTTGGCTGCGACCATAAGCAAACAGTGTGGATTCGGTTTCTGCTAAAGCCGCCTCGACCGTATGTTGATAAGACAATGTCGCCGAATCAAAACGCGCTTGGTTGATGGCTTCAATCGCTTCGCCACGCCCCCCATCGAACAAGTTCCAGCTTACGCCAGCCGCACCCATCCAACCGAAAGAATCGCTACTGAAGAGATCGTCAAAGCTTGACGCCGACAACCCCGGAGCGCCCGTCAAAAAGAACTTCGGATATTGATCAGCAACGCTTGCTGCTAACTCTTCATTGAGCGCGGCCATTTCACGCTCGGCTAAGCGAATATCGGTACGACGTTTCAATAGATCGGAAGGTAAACCGACCGGCACCATGTCCTGCATGACAGGTACACTATGCTGCTTAGATAGGCGGATTTCGACTTGTGTTAGCGGCTCACCAAGCAATACTGCTAAACGATGTTTGTGCGCTTGTTGGGCAATCTCTAACTGCGGAACGAGCGATTCCATTGCCGCAAGTGTGGCCTTCGTTTGGGCTAAATCGAGATCAGAACCGTAGCCGCTGCGCACGACTTTTTCGACGAGATCAAGTGTACGTCGTTGATCTTCTAAGTTCGACTTTGCCAACTCAAGGCGTTCGCTTGCGCCTTGGTATTGCAAGTAGTTATGAATCAAATCCGCCGTGATCACCGTGTTCAAGCCGTTTTGATAAATTTGAGCTTGTTCGAGATGAATTTGTGCCGCGTTTGCTTGGCGGTCGATACGCCCAAACAGATCAGCCTCCCAAGCCATACTCGCGCCTGCAAATACGCCATCGTGCTGATTATCCATTAGGGTGACGTTACCAATTTGAGGTGGCAGACCCGGCATGGAATCACTGAGTGGATTCAATATCGGACCGAGTGAAGAGTCATTTTTGCTGAACTGATAGTTCATGTAAACCGCACTAAGATTAATTGTCGGTACCTTGAATGACTCCACCATGGTTTTATAGTTGTTGGCCATTTTCACCCGCTCGGCCGCCACTTTCAGCGGAATGTTTTGGTTCTGCATGTCTTGAACCATTTGATTCAACACCGGATCGTGAAACTTAGTCCACCAAAACTCAACGTGTTGTAAATCGGTACTCAACCCTGCATTTTCGGCGTTCAAGTAGGTTTCTGCCATACTGGTGGTCGGTGCTTGGTAGTCTGGTCCCACCGCACAGCCCGCTAAACTTAGGGCTAGAACGACAGGCGTTAGAATGAATTTTTTCACGATGACGCCTCCTCTAGCTCAGCGTTGGTTTGTGTGGATGGTACTTTTTCTTTGTAAGCAAGGCGATACAGTGCAGGCATGACAAACAGTGACAATATGGTTGCGGCTGCCAAGCCTCCGATGATGGTTGCCGCCATTTGGTCAAACAGCAGGTCTGACAGCAGCGGGATCATGCCGAGCGCGGTCGTTAACGCACCCATAGAAATGGCCATAGTACGGTTGATCGTGGCTTCTTTGATCGCGTCAGACAAGCTCTTGCCATTTGTGCGTTCGAGCTCAATTTGATCCATTAGTACGATGCCATTTTTGATGATCATCCCGGTCAGTGTAATAGCTCCGATTAGCGCCATAAAGCCAAATGGTTTATCGAATCCAAGCAGAGCAAACACCGCCCCTGATGCTGCCAGTGGTAGCGTTGCGAGGATGATGATTGGCTGCTTAAAGCCGTTGAACATCGCGACTAAAATGATCACCATGATCAGCATTGCTTTTGGTTGCTGCTTCATGATGTCGGTGACCGCTTTGTCTTCATCGTAATATTCGCCGCCCCATTCCATGCTGTAACCCGCCGGAAGTTGGATAGCTTCAACCTGATCTTTAATGGCATTTCTTACGTTCGCTGGTGTGGAGTCTCGGCTCACACCCGCTTGAACCGTGATGGTTTTCACGCGGTCGCGTTGCCAAATCATGCTCTCTTCGGTGACCAGTTCGAATCCATCCACCACTTGACCAAGCGGAACGCTGTTAAAGCCAAGTAGCGAGCGCACAGGTAGCGTTTCTAGTGACGCCATGTTTTGCGATGTGCCACGTAGCTGAATTGGAATCAACTCATCATTCAGGTTCATTTGTCCGAGCGGCATGCCGTCTGATGCGCGTTTTAGCGCGAAAGCGACATCGGCGCGGTTAATGCCTGCTTGACGCATTTTGTCTTGGTTTAGAATCGGCTTGAGCACTTTGCTTTCTTGGCGCCAATCATCGCGAATGTATTTTGCATCAGGGTTTGAAGCAAAAATCGTTTTCGTTTCCGCCGCTAGTTGATGCAATACGGTTTCATCCGGACCAGAAAAACGCACTTCAACCGCGAACTTATCTTTGGTTGCCAGCTTCAGCGCTCGAAAGCGAGGTTCGGCATCAGGAAACGCCTCTTTCAGCCAATCATCCCCACGCGTTACCAAGTGGCTGATGCTCTCGTAGTCTTTGGTGTTGATCAGAATCTGGCCGTAGGCAGGGTCGAGCGGCTCAGGCTCTACCGTTACCGAGAAGCGAGGTGCACTGGTGCCGACGTAGCTAGAGATACTTTCCACTTCTGGTTGTGCGACCAACCATTCTTCAACTTTGCGCATGTCTGCCGAGGTTTGTTCAATCTTGGCACCATTGGGTAGCCAGTAATCGAGAAACACAATTGAGCGATCCGACTGAGGAATAAAGTTCACGGCCACATACGGGATTGCCACGGCGGTGACTAAAATCAACGGAACCAAAGCGGCTAAAGCTTTACGCGGGTTGTCCACCGTCCAGAATACCAACTGTTTATAACGGCTCGGTTTGGTCTCTTCGCTGTTAGCTTTTGGCTTGATGAATATCCACGCCATTAATACTGTAAACGTCATCGCGACGATCCATGAAAGCAATAGTGACGATGCCACAATGTAGAACACAGAGCTCGCAAACTCGGCGGAGTCGGTTTTGGAGAACAACACTGGGCTTGCACCCATAATCGCGATGATAGTTGCGCCTAAAAGTGGCACGGCGGTCTCTTTGACGGAATCAATCGCGGCGCGAGTTCGCTCGATACCTTTGTTGAGCTTGGCGATCATCATATCGGTGATCACAATGGCGTTATCCACCAACATGCCCAGTGCGAGAATAAACGTACCTAGCGAGACACGGTGCAAATCGATGCTGGCGATGTTCATGTATACAAGCGTGAGCAAAATCGTCAGGAGCAAGCTTGCGCCAACGATGGTTGCACTCTTAAAGCCCATGAAAACCAACAACACCACAAAAACAATCGCGACACTTTCAAGCAGGTTGCCAACAAAGTCGTCGATAGACTTTTGTACTTCTTCAGGTTGATAAGCAACGGTCGAGATGTCGACACCCAGCGGCAGCGTTGCCTGGTAGTTAGCGATGATGTCTTGAATCGTATCGCCAAGTGACACCACGTTAATGCCTTGAACTGGGCTCACCGCCAAGGTGACAGCGGGCTCTCCGTTGTAGCGGTTTTCTGCCAATGCTGGTGTTTGATAACCCATGGTGATGTCGGCGATGTCACCAAGACGAATCAACCCCGAGCCAAACTCGCCGGTGCCACCATTGATGATTAAATTGCGAATGTCTTCTAGAGACTGAAACTCACTGGTTTGCGCAATACGAATACGCTCTGTACCTGCATCGAATTTTCCCGCTTCGAACGTGCTGTTTTGTGTGCTCAGTTGGTTCCAAACTTGTGCTATCGACAAACCATATTGAGCCAAGCGCTCGTCTGGCATATCGATATGTACAACGCGAGGTTGAATGCCGTGTAGCTCGATCTTTTTGATGCCGTCGACGGCTTTGATTTGGCGTTGCAGCTCTTTGGCGTAGCGACGCAACTCTTCTGGCGCAGCATCTGTGCTGTGGATAGAGAAAAGCATGCCGTAGACTTCAGAGAACTCGTCTTGCACTACGCTGATCTGTGCACTGGAAGGCAGCTGCAGTTTTACATCGTCCACTTTGCGTCTCAATAAGTCCCATTCCTGCGGAAGTGCTTTGGAATTAAGGCTCTCTTTGAGGTCAACAAAGACCATAGACAAACCTGGGCGAGACAATGAGCGCAAGCGATCCAACTCTGCCATTTCCTGCAATTTGGTTTCCACGGTATCGGTGACTTGGTGCTCGACTTCTTCGGCAGACGCACCCGGATAAAGGGTCACGACTACCGCAGTTTTTACCGTAAAGCTCGGGTCTTCCAACTTGCCTAAGTCGAAGTAAGAATAGATGCCAGCGATCACGCTCAATACGATAAAGAACAGAACGAACTTACGTTGGCGAATCGCGAATTCAGCTAAATTGATCATGGATTCGCACCTACAACGTCTTGATGGTCAGGTTTGGGGCGGCATCGCCCTCGCTCAGATAATGGCTACCGCTGATCACCACATAATCGCCTTGCTCAAAACTTCCGGTCACACACGCTTGGTATGCGTCGATAGAGTCAAGATTGACAGGCTCTGAATGAATAACCGCATCACGAACCACATTCACGTGCAGAGTCTGTTTCTCACCCAAAATTGCAGAGTAAGGAAAGCAATGGCTTGAGTGACTGGTGTTGAGCGCGGTATTTACTGTGACTGCTTTACCGTTGAATAGCGCACTGGAAATCGAATCGATGTCTAGCGTGACGGTATAGGTTTGTTTGAGCAGGTGCTTCTTCGGCGCGATTTCTGCCACGGTTGCTCGGTAGGATTGCTCCGAATCATACCAAGTCAACGATGCTGGCTGACCTAGTGCGAATTGCGCAATCATATTTTCCGGTACGTCGATGTCGACTTCCCAACTGCCTTCTTGCTGAATTGACACAACACTGCCGCCCGGCAAGGTTTGTTCATGTGGATCAACAGAAACGTCGGCAACAATGCCAGTGAATGGTGCACGTAGAGTGGTGTAACGTAGGGCATCTTTTGCACGTTGGATGTTTTTCTCAACCACTTTGACGGCAGAGAGGCTACGTTCGTAGCTGCTGATGGCTCGGTCTAAGTTTACGCTGGCAATGGCATCATCAGAAGTCGCTTGTTTTACGCGCTTTAACTCGGCTTTCGCGAGTTTGTGGGCTGATTGTGCTTCTAACATGCGTGCTTGTAATTCTTCTAGTGAGACTTGGTAGTCGTGCTTGTCCAGCATGGCAATGACTTGGCCTTTTTCTACCAAGCTGCCTTTATTTACGAACACGCTTTCCACGGTGCCGGGTACACGAAAAGAGAGTGAGGCGGTTTCTTTTGCTTTTACGATCCCGCTGAATGATTTGTTGAGTTCTTCATTCCTTTCGTTGACTTCAATCACTTGAACGGGTCTGGATGCGCTTGGCTCCTCAACCTGAGGTTGGGCTTGATTACAGCCGAGTAGAGAGAGCGCGATAGTGCTCAGCGCAGCGATTTTGATTTGATGATTCATAAGATGGCTCCATAATTTCGGCGCCATCTTATAATTCACAGATGTTCAGATAATCATGCGTGCGCATGATTCAATGTCACAAATTTTATGACAATAAATGCAAACTACAAAAGTTTTGGGATTTTATTGCACAAATGTTCAATAAGTAACCGGCTAGCTTGGTTCAGCGTTTTCGGTTGAGGATAGAGTAACCACCCCATTTCTTCCGTGACAGCATATTGAGACAATACTTGCACCAATGCACCGGATTCGAGCTCATTTTTTACCAACAGTTTTGGGATATAGCTGATGCCGCGGTCAAGCACTGTGGAGCTTTTAATAAAGCCGATGTTGTTGGAAATGAGTTTTGGTTTGAGCGCTACGTTTTGTTCCTGAAAATGCCAAAGGTTGTCGACATTGCCATTTGGCCAACGAAAACAAATGCACTGATGATCGCTCAACTCTTCTAATGTGGCGGGCGTGCCGTGAGTTTGAAGATAGTTCGGTGAGGCAACGACACATCGGTCTAGCGTTAAGATCTTTCTCGCGACAATGTCTGAGTCAAACAGCATGCCGCCGTGCAGCGCGATGTCCAACCCTTGCTGAAACATATCAATAAAGCCATTGTTGATATTGCGAATGTCGAGTTCAACCTGCGGGTATTGATCCTGAAATTCAAACAAAATGGGTTGAAGATGTTCATAGGTTTCTGGCAGAAGGCCAAGTTTGATTTTGCCGCTGACCTCGATGTTTTCGTTACTGGCTTGCTGGTTTGCCGAATCAAGCAAGGTGAGTACTTTTTGCAGATCTTGGTAGTAGGCATCGCCTTTGTTTGTCAGCGAAAGGCTGCGAGTGGTGCGGTGAAAAAGTTGCGTTCCGAGGTAACGTTCCAGTTCTCCAATGCGTCGACTAACATTTGCTCGTGGCAAGTCCAAAGCATTGGCTGCCGCTGTAAAGCTGCCAAGTTGGACGACTTTGGTGAACAGTTTTAGATCGTCAATTTTCACTCTTGAACTCCATACTCTTTGAGCGCCGTGCTAAACCCTGACACTCTAGAGTATTGATGTGTGGTATACAAAACTTATTATTAATTATCAAAATATAAATAAGGACTTCAACATGTTGAGATTTATACAACGTCGCCGCATTAAGAAAGTGATTAAACTAATGAGTACCAGATTGGTGGTGGGATACGGCAGTCGTGAGTACTTTTCGGTTGGTCAGGTAAAGACGAGCACCAGCGAGTTAAGCGCGTGCCAACAAAAAATTGCGTTGGCATTATATGCGGATCCGCAACATCTTGATTTGGAAAACCAACCAGAGTTGCAAGCAATACGCTCAGACGTGGCGCATGATTTCTTTTCTGGTGCCGATTATACCGCTCAAGATGTGCTTAATTTACTCGGCTCTGGTGGCTGGAAAGGTGGCCGAATGGAAGATGGAATGTCTCATCATTTTGGTATGCACAGTCGATATTAAAAACATGCGTTAATTTTATAAATTCGATAAATATTTTTGCTGTTAAAGATTAATTAAATTTTCTTTCAATTGGGTAATAATTACCTAATTATGCACCCGAATCCCAGCGCGTCGCTGGACTGGTTGGATCGCATACCATGAAATTAATCATCAAAGGATTGGGGCTGAGTGCTCTTGTGCTCAGCATGTTTGCTCATGCAGATAGCAAAACGTTGAACGTTTATGCATGGGGTGGCTATTTGCCGGAAGCATCGTTAAAAGCGTTTGAAAAACAAGAAGGCGTTACGATTAATTATTCGACCTTTGAGAATAATGAATCAATGTATACCAAGCTAAAATTGCTAAAAGGTTCTGGTTACGATGTGGTTTTTGCTTCTGCGTACTTCATTGAAAAAATGGGTCGAGAAGGACTGCTTTCGAAAATAGATCACGCTCAAGTGCCAAACATGCAAGACACAATGGACGGCTTACTTGGCCAAGCGCACGATCCGAAAAATGATTACTCTCTGCCTTATATTTGGGGCATTACAGGGATCAGCTACAACGAATCCATAGTTGAGCAACCAGTGACCAAATGGGCAGACTTATGGGAGTCTCAATACGAACAACAAGTCATGTTGATTGATGACGTCCGCGACGTGTTCGGTATGGCGCTGAAGAAAAATGGCCATAGCGTGAATACAAAAGACGAAGCTGAAATCGAGCAGGCTTTTGATTCTCTAGTAGCGCTGAAAAACAACGTATTACTGTACAACTCAGATGCGCCGCAAGTCCCTTACGTGTCCGGTGAAACATCGGTCGGCATGCAATGGAACGGCAACGCATTCCAAGGACAGGTTGAAATGCCTGAGCTGAAGTTCGTGATGCCGGAAGAGGGCGCGGTATTGTGGATGGACAACTTCACTATTCCGTCTGGCAGTAAAAACAAAGCATTGGCGCATAAATTTATTAATTTCATGTACCAATCAGAGAACCAAGCGGAAATCGTGACCAGTTTGGGTTATGCGTCGGCAACGAACGCTGGGCGTGACAAATTGCCAGAAGAGTTGAAAAATAACCGTACTATTTTCCCTTCATCAGAAGACATGAAAAAAGGCGAGTTTATTAATGATGTTGGCGCAGAAACGTTAGCGATTTACGAAAAGTACTGGCAACGTTTAAGAACGCAATAAGCAACGCCTTTGCCTATTGTTAGGCTTAAAATCGTTCAAATTTGAATTCCCCTCATCACGAAAGCGGTGAGGGGAATTTTTATGGGCTTTGTACTGCGAGTGTTACTACGCGGCACGCTTCACGAGGCAGAAGTGCTTTTTACCGCGTTGCAGTAACCAATATTGATCAAACAGTGGGAAGCTCAAACTTGGGTTATCAGCCGACACTTTTTCACCGTTTACACTGATGGCGTTGTTGCTGATGTGTTCGCGTGCAACACGCTTCGAACTTGCTAAACCCGACTCAATCAACAGCTCAACCAAATCTTGTTGTGCGCTCTCAATGCTTGGTAAACCATCCAACTCCAATTGTTTTAATTCACCCAAACTCAGTTGTTGCACATTACCGCTGAATAAAGCTTGAGTGATGCGCTCGGCGCTAGCTAGGCCTTCTTCGCCATGAACAAATCGCGTCATTTCCTCAGCGAGGATACGTTGTGCTTGTGGCTTACCTTGGCTTGCTTGGTCTTGCGCTTCAATGCTGGCAATTTCTTCGCAGCTCAAGAATGTGTAGTAACGCAAGAAGTGGTAAACGTCTGCGTCTTCTGCGCCAAGCCAGAACTGGTAGAACGCGTAAGGAGAGGTTTTGCTAGGATCTAGCCATACTGCACCGCCTTCGGTTTTGCCAAATTTGGTACCATCGGATTTGGTGATCAGCGGCAGAGTTAAGCCAAATACTTGCTCACCATTTTGACGGCGAGTTAAATCGATCCCGCTGACGATGTTTCCCCATTGGTCATTGCCACCGATTTGCAAACGGCAACCGTATCGACGGTTTAGCTCGGCAAAATCGTACGATTGCAGTAGGGCGTAGCTAAATTCGGTGAAGGAGATACCTTGGTCAGGTCGTTGCAGGCGTTGTTTTACCGATTCTCGGTTGACCATAGTATTGATCGAGAAGTGCTTACCCACATCGCGGAAGAAGTCGATCACATTGATCGCTTTCATCCAGTCAGCGTTGTTCACCATGATCATCGGCTTGGTCAGTTGGTGATTCATCAACTGCTGAATTTGATTAGAAAGATCGTTAACCCAGCCTGAGACGATTTCCTCTGAGTTCAGACTGCGCTCAGTCGCTTTAAAGCTTGGGTCGCCAATCATGCCCGTTGCACCGCCAATCAAGGCAACAGCTTGGTGTCCGGCATCTTGAAAGCGCTTAAGCATAATCAAAGGCACGAGGTGGCCGATATGCAAGCTGCCAGCTGTAGGATCGAAGCCGCAGTAAACGGTTTGTGGCTGTGAGAGAAGTGTCTGAATTTCTTCCAAATCGCTGGCTTGTGCAATCAAGCCACGATCTTGTAAATCTTGCAGTAATGGTGTCGTCATTCTTTTTGTCTGTCTTAGTGGTTGTTACATTTAGACTAAAACGCGACACCTTTTCTCGATATATCCCTTAAGGGACAGTTTTTATCTTGAATGGAGAATGAGGTGATTGAGGAAAAGCTGGAATAACTCACTCAATGAAGACACATTTAATTGCGAGTAAATTCGCTTTCGATGATTTTTGACCGTGCCTTGAACTAAGTGTAACCGCGCGGCAATTTCTTTGGTGTCAAACCCTTGAGCGAGAAGCGAAGCCACCTCTTGTTCGCGACGGGTGAGTGATTCTACGCCAAACGTTGCTAAAGCTTGCTCAATGGCTAATCGCATACTGCCAGAATAAGCACTCTGTGCAAAAACAGGCTCAGAAAAGGTAAATTCCGTTTGTTTCCAATGCTGCTGACAAAGCGACTGAATTATCGGGAAATAGGGCTTTAGCTTATTGATTTGTTGCTGAGAAAAGTATTTTCCATCAGTCATATATCCGAAGTACAGCATGACCCAACGGCCAGATTCAACTTCGACTAGCATGCTAAGCTCGTCTTTCCACCCTGTTTGATGATAGAACTGCTCGCAGTATGAGGTGAAGTCAACGCCTTTACGCGCCACGTCTTTGAGCGTAAATACGCCTTGTTGCTTTGTCTCGTTTAGTTTGAGAAAAAAAGGGTCATTTTGAAATGAGTCAGTAAGGTAGCGTTGAAAAAGTAACTCTCGCTCGTTCTCAATTGAGTCGTAGAGATAAATAGGATGTTTACCTTCTCGGTAACCTAAAATAACTGCGCAATCAAAATGAAAAAGAGTGCGAATGACACGCATAAGTTTAGGAGTAAAGTTAGGCGTGTTAAGAGCAGAAATTGCTTCTGCTAGCAGATTATTAAAGTTATTGTCAGGCATGGGATACCGAATTGCAGGTGGTTTTGCGCAAGCATAACCAAAAGCAATCCAACGAGAAAGGGAAGTCGCCATCTTCTGGTGACTTCCATAGAGAAAGTTGCGTAAGTGCTCAGTTTTGAGGAATCATATCCCCGTTAACTTATTGATAAGGGTGCATAACAACGGTTTTATTTAAGCGATTAGTTGCTATGCATTACTGCGAGTTAGTGAGCTCTTCGTTAACCCAATATTTAGAACCAGACACGTTAGCATCGATGAGCAAACCTTTAGCGTTCAACTGATAGACGGCGACGCCGCTGTTAAATTGTTTTGAAAGTTGCTCTGAATCTTCGCCCGCAACAGCAGAGGCTTCACTTGTGGCCTCCCATCCTTCGTTGACGAACGTATCAAAGTCTTCTTTGCTCTCAAACAGAACCACTTGTTGGTAAAATTTGCCGCCAGCCCCAAGTGCAACGCCCAAACCAAACATATTCATATAAGTGCGTTCTTCTGTTTCCTTATTCACTGCGACTCCTGACCCTGAGTTGGTGTGAAACAGCAAAGATAATTTACGAGAATCAAAGACCGCGTAGCCGTACGCGTTGTCGTAAATAGCTTTTGCCTCCGGCTTTTCATTAAATAACTTGAGCAAAGCGCTATCTGCCATTAAGTCCACGGCTTGGCGAGCTTCTTCTGGCGTATCGCCTTCCATCAGCTCATCAATTTTTTTGTCGGCAGCATCTATCCATTCTTTGCTTTTCTCGATGCTGGCTTCTGTCCATTCGCCTGCGGTATTGATCGCTTCCTCGGACCAGTTCGTGAAATCTTGCCACGCTTGTTTTGAAAACGCTTTGGTGTCGTCCCAAGCATCTTGTGCAGTATCAGAAACTGCGTCGCCAAGCTCAGACATTTTATTGGAAATTTCATCCCAATCGGCATAAGCAGGGGATGCCAGGAGCATCAATGTAGTAAGGAGTGCGATAGGCTTTTTCATCAAATTCTCTCTGGAGTTATCGATATACCATTCATTTTAGGTCATCAGACTTTGATAATGAAATTGACTAAATGACGAACTTGAGAGAGGAATCACGAACTGATTGTGAAATGACGTGTGAATAACAAAGCCCTCACAAGTGGAGTGTGAGGGCTAGAGTTTATCGTGTGTTACTTGCTGCTAACTTTACCGAGTTTTAACCAAGTATCGATAACCGTATCTGGGTTTAGTGATACAGAGCTAATTCCTTGATCCATTAGCCATTCCGCTAGGTCGTCGTGGTCTGATGGGCCTTGACCACAAATACCAACGTATTTGCCTGCTTTTGTTGCCGCGTCAATCGCCATCTGAAGCATCACCTTAACCGCTGGGTTGCGCTCATCAAATAGATGTGCAACATCGCCAGAGTCACGATCAAGTCCAAGCGTTAACTGAGTCATGTCGTTTGAGCCAATCGAGAAGCCGTCAAAGTACTTCAAGAACTCATCGGCAAGGACCGCGTTGGATGGCAGTTCACACATCATGATGACTTTAAGACCTTGGTCGCCACGGCGCAGATCAAACTTCGCTAGCAAATCAATCACTGATGCTGCTTCGCTTGGTGTACGCACGAATGGGATCATGATTTCAACGTTTTTCAGACCCATTTCGTTACGAACGCGTTTGATTGCTTGAGTTTCTAGCTCGAAGCAGTCTTCAAACACTGGAGAAATGTAACGAGACGCGCCACGGAAGCCAAGCATTGGGTTTTCTTCATGCGGTTCGTAGGCTTTACCGCCAACCAAGTTGCTGTATTCGTTAGACTTAAAGTCAGACATACGAACAATAACGCGTTTCGGCCAAAATGCCGCAGCAATGGTTGCGATACCTTCTGTCAGTTTGCTTACGTAGAAATCGATAGGATCTTTGTAACCACGAATACGCTGAGTGATTTCTGCTTTTAGCTCATCGCTTTGTGCATCAAAGTTAAGTAATGCTTTCGGGTGGATACCAATCATCTTATTGATGATGAATTCAAGACGCGCAAGACCAACACCTTCATTTGGAATTTGTGCGAAGTCAAACGCGCGATCAGGGTTACCCACGTTCATCATCACTTTTGTTGGTAGCAGTGGCAGTTCATCAACAGAAGAGCGTTTTACATCAAACTCAAGTTCACCTTGGTAAACGTAGCCCGTTTCACCTTCTGAACAAGATACGGTCACGGTTGCACCATCGGTTAACTTGCTTGTCGCATCGCCACAGCCAACGATTGCAGGAATACCAAGCTCACGAGCGATGATGGCAGCGTGGCAAGTACGGCCACCACGGTTGGTTACGATTGCAGATGCTTTTTTCATCACTGGTTCCCAATCTGGGTCAGTCATGTCTGTAACTAGCACGTCACCTTCTTGGACTAAAGACATTTGGTCCAGAGAGTCAACCAAGCGAACCACGCCTTTACCGATGCGCTGACCGATTGCACGACCTTCAACCAAAACATCCGCTTTGTTTTGTAGCTCGTAGCGCTCAATCACGTTTTGTTCCGTTTGTGAACATACGGTTTCAGGACGCGCTTGAACAATGTACAGCTTGCCATCAATGCCATCTTTTGCCCATTCAATGTCCATTGGACGCTGATAGTGCTTTTCGATGATCATTGCTTGTTTTGCGAGCTCTTTGATCTCGTCGTCGTTCAATGAGAACGTGTTGCGCTCTTCATCAGAAGTATCAATGATATCAACTTGTTTGCCGATTTCTTGGTTATCTGAGTAGATCATTTTGATCAACTTAGAACCAAATGTTTTCTTAACGATTGGGTGTTCGCCTGCTTCAAGCATTGGCTTGTGAACGTAGAACTCGTCAGGGTTTACTGCACCTTGAACGACCATCTCACCTAGACCCCATGAAGAGGTGATGAAGACAACTTGGTCGAAACCCGATTCAGTGTCTAGCGTAAACATAACACCCGACGAGGCTTTATCTGAACGAACCATACGTTGGATACCCGCCGATAGCGAGATGCCACGGTGGTCGAACCCTTGGTGAACGCGGTAAGAAATCGCACGGTCGTTAAATAGAGAAGCGTAAACGTGCTTAGTTGCTTCTAGTACTGCGTCGATGCCTTTCACGTTCAAAAACGTTTCTTGCTGACCAGCAAAAGAAGCATCAGGTAGGTCTTCTGCCGTAGCAGATGAACGAACTGCGACTGAAAGCTCAGGATTGCCTTCGATCAGTTCTTGGTAATTTTCACGAATTTCTTGTTCAAGGTCCGCAGGGAAAGGGGCCTCTAATACCCATTGACGAATGTTTGCACCTGTCTTACGCAGAGCTTCTACATCTTCAACGTCTAGTTCATCGAGTAATTGGTGAATACGCTCATCCAAACCTTCGTGGTCAAGGAATTGGTTAAACGCGTATGAGGTTGTCGCAAAACCATTTGGTACAGAAACGCCTGCGTTTGCTAGGTTAGAAACCATTTCGCCAAGTGAAGCATTCTTACCGCCGACTTTGTCGACATCATCCATGGATAGGCCATTGAACCAGAGGGTGTTCTTTTGCATGTCTTTCTCCAGAAACATTGCAGCTTAGTAGGGGGACTTAAATCGATCTAAACAATCGCATGTTGGCTGTTATTACACGTTGACCATACATTGCTTCATTTAGATTGATATCAAAGGCAAACGATTACGTTCTGGCTGAAAAAAATTCAAAAGAATTTCTAAAGCTGTGGTGAACCTAACTGAAAGCCAAACTGATTTATTAATATTATGTGTACCATCCTACTCAAAAGATTTTGAAAAATTAAACAGAAATGCAAATAAATAACCAAAGTCGTGATGTGTTCTATGTTTCTGACGGTACGGCGATAACATGTGAGACATTAGGGCATGTTGTTCTCGGTCAATTTCCGTTCATTCCTAACGAAAAAACCTTTCCGTTTGTTGAAAGCCAGGACAAAGCTACTGACGTAGTCAAAGAAATTGAAACTTCCTACCAGCGCAATGGCGTCAAACCTCTGGTCTTTTTCTCAATTGTCGTTCCAGAAGTACGTGAAATGCTGCTTGAAGCGCCAGCATACAGTTACGATGTGTTGGAGAGTATTGTGCAGAAAGTGCAAGACGACATTCAGATGGCACCAAAGCCTAAGTTGCAGCGTTCTCGCAGCGTGGGGAAAGATTCCGACACCTATTTTGACCGTATTGCGGCTATTGAATACACATTGGCGCATGATGATGGCATTACGCTAAAAGGGTTGGAGCAAGCTGATATTATCTTACTTGGCGTGTCGCGCAGTGGAAAAACGCCGACTAGCTTGTACATGGCGATGCAATTTGGTTTACGTGTTGTGAACTATCCGTTCATTGCGGAAGATGTGAAGATGATGCGTTTGTTGCCTGAATTTGAGATCCATCGTCATAAGTTGTTCGGGCTGACTATTGATCCCGAGCGCTTGACTGAAATCCGTGAAAATCGTTTGTCTGGAAGTGATTACGCTAGCACAGAGCAGTGCAAGCTGGAGCTAGACACTGTTGAGGCGTTGTTTAGAAGAGAGGCGATCCCATATATCAATACGTCCTCTCTGTCTGTTGAGGAAATTACTACGCGTATTCTGGAAAAAGCAGGAATGAAGCGTCGCTTGTTTGGCTAACAAGAGACGCTCATGTCGCTATGTGTAAGAGGAGGTAAGATGTATACCTCTTCTATCGAATGAACCTTAGACAGAATTAATAGTATTGGAACATCTTTTGGATGTCTTGATAGTTTTTGGTCTGAGTTAGTGACAGCATCAGTAAGATACGTGCTTTTTGTGGGTTCAATGTACCAGCGGCAACAAAGCCGTATTTGTTGTCATCAATTTCAGCATCCAAAGTGGTTGAGCCGCTAGGCGTTCGGGAGCTTCTTACAACAACAACGCCATCTTTACTCGCTTTCTCTAGCTCATCAAACACAGTGTGGTACAAGTTACCATTACCGACACCAGCACTTACGATGCCGTCAAACTTCGCATCCACAAAGGCTTTCACTGGCAAATTGGAGGCATTTGCATAGTTATAAACAATACCGACCTTAGGCAACTTAGTAAGCTTTGATACATCGAATGGGGTTTCTGTCGTATGTTTACGCTCTGGGCTTCGTTGATATTTGGCATCGCTATTATGAATGTAGCCGATAGCACCAAAGTTGGGTGACTGGAAAGTGCTGACGGAGGTTGTATTGGTTTTTGTCACATCTCGCGCATCGAAAATCGTGTCATTCATTGCGACTAGCACGCCACGTCCTTCTGAATCTTCATCGGTGGCTGTTACGACTGCATTGTATAAGTTGACTGGTCCATCAGCACTCATTGCGGTGGAAGGACGCATTGCACCGACGATCACGACAGGCTTTTTGCTCTTGACGGTCAGATCAAGGAAGTAAGCGGTTTCCTCTAACGTATCCGTACCATGAGTAATGACGATGCCGTCAACATCATCTTGAGCGAGTAGCTCATTAACTCTTTTCGATAATTTTAGCCACACTTCATCATTCATATCTTGTGAACCGATACTGACCACTTGCTCTCCAGAAATATCGGCAATGTTGGTCATACTCGGCACCGCAGAAATCAATGATTCAACGCCGACTTTACCTGCTGTGTAGTTTGACTCTGTTGCAGATTGACCTGCGCCTGCTATGGTGCCGCCAGTGGCAAGAATTTTAATGTTCGGAAGATCGGATT
This sequence comes from Vibrio sp. 1288, assembly GCF_033344475.1. NCBI lineage: Bacteria > Pseudomonadati > Pseudomonadota > Gammaproteobacteria > Vibrionales > Vibrionaceae > Vibrio > Vibrio sp. 1288. The sequence goes on along the minus strand of NZ_JAWPOX010000004.1, from coordinate 221,868 downwards.
GCGCGAAAGACAAAGAACTAAGGCACAAACCAAGGGTTATCGTACTGAGGCGGAAAAGATTTTTCGTCATGGGAATCACCTGCTGTTAGGTTGGATGTTGGGGAACTCATCTATCCTAAAAACAGCGGGTTAGATTTTTTGAGTACTAGTTCAACAAATTGCAGATGAAGATCGTGATCAACTAATCACTTAAAGAATATCAAATCAACCAGTTAACCTAATTGACGTGCTTCTTTAACAAGTGAGATGTGCTAGTAACGTGCACAACGTGTTAAGCCCTATAATTTATTGATTTATAAATAAAGGCGGTAGGAGTCTCGTGATGAGGTTACTAAATATGAATTTAGCCGTGTAATTTTCCAAAGTTTACAGTGTAAAAAAAAGCGGCTTTACCCCGGAACAGATAAAAGCCGCTTGCCAATGATGTGTTAATTCACATCTTATCGCATAATCATTTGTTCACGACCAGGACCCACAGACACCATTTTTACTGGTACGCCCATGAGTTCCTCAATGCGTAGAACGTATTTCTGTGCTGCTACTGGAAGCTCTTCAAACTTACGACAACCTGTGATGTCCTCGCTCCAGCTTTCCATCTTCTCGTAGATTGGCGCAAGAGAGGCAGTTTGAGGCCAGATTGGGTTTTCGCTATGGTCGCCTTCGTAGCCAACACAGATTTTTAGATCTTTAAGACCTGTCAGACAGTCTACTTTGGTCAGTGCGATTTCAGTTGCGGCTTGCAGTTCAACGCCATTCTTCGTAGCGACTGCGTCGAAGTAGCCCATGTCGCGTGGACGACCCGTAGTTGCACCGAACTCGCCAGCAAGTTCGCGGAAAGCGTCTTGCTCTTCCATTGCAGTGATCAACGTACCAGTACCCACTGATGAGCTGAAGGCTTTTGCAACCGCAATAACGCGTTCAGGACGAAGTGCCGGAAGGCCACTACCGATACCCGCGTACATTGATACAACGTTAGAAGATGTTGTCCAAGGGTACTCACCGTAAACAAGGTCACGACCCGCGCCAAGCTGCGCTTCGAACAATAGAGTTTTGTCTTTCGCTTGTAGTTCTTTTAGAGGAAGCGTTACGTTGCAAATTGAATCGCGCCAAGGTGCAGAGACTTCTAGCAGCCAGTTCGCCAGTTCTTCAGCGGTTTGTTCAAACTCGAACGTCGGGTAAAGTGCACGTAGTTGCGGCAGTTTCCAATCCATCATGAATTGAAGGCGTTCAACCAATACTTCTGGTTGCTTCAACCAACCAACTAGGATGCCTTTCTTCATTACGCGGTCACCGTAAGCAGGTGCAATACCTTGACGAGTTGAACCGTATGCTTTGTCGCCTAAACGTTGTTCTTCTAGCGTATCTTCTAGTGCGTGTAGAGGTAGACACAGTGTTGCGCGATCAGAGATGCACATATTCACTTTTACGCCCGCTTCTTCAACTTCCGCAATCTCCTGAGACAGCAACGCAGGGCTGATAACCATACCCGGACCTAACACTGCCAAACAGTCTGGGTTGAATACGCCACTTGGTAGCTGGTGCAGCTTAAACGTACCTAGATCGTTAACCACGGTGTGACCCGCGTTGTTACCACCTTGGAAACGAATGCTCGCAGAAGCTTGCTCTGCCAAAAAGTCAACGATGCGGCCTTTGCCTTCATCACCCCAGTTTGCACCCACAACAACGATAGACGACATAATTTAATCTCCAAAAACAGATGCAAAAATCTTAAGGTGTTCGCCATAATAAGAGAAATTGATTATACTCATTAACTTGATAAGAATCTCATATCGGAATTGGCAATGTTAGATTTGAACTGGCTGCGAACCTTCGTCACTCTTGCAGAGGTAAAACACTTTGGTAAAACAGCGACGGAACTGCACATGACGCAGCCGAACGTAAGTTTGCATATCAAGCAGTTGGAGCAAGCCACGCGCACGAAATTGATTGAGCGAAATCCCGTGCAGTTGACGCAAGCGGGGAAGCGTTTGTTAGCTACGGCGCAGCGGATGCTCAATGAGCTGCAAATTTGTCAGTCAGATCTCAATGCCATCAACGATCTTACGCAGGGGACGCTTTCTATTGCGGCGAGCGATATTGTTTCACGTTTACTGCTTATCAAACCATTTCAGCAATTCAAAAGTGAATATCCGGGGATCGACTTGGCATTGTTCAACACCACATCTTCTCAAGCGGTGGATTTGGTGAAAAGTGCGCGTGCCGATATCGGCTTTGTTATCGCACAAAAAGAGAGTCAACCGCTGCATTTTACGCCTCTCACGCAGATTCACTGGTGTGCGTTTGGCGATAACTTTTTTGAGTGGCAAGACAATGGAAAAGAGAGCCAGACGCTGATCCTGCTAGGGCATGATACTCGAACCCGAGAGCTGATTGATGCGTCTTTACCTGAGCTAAATCTGCCTAAGCATCGCGTGATGGAAGTGGGCAGTGTGGAAGCACAAATCGACTGGGCGGAAGCAGGGTTTGGGACTGCTATTGTGCCGGATTTCTCGCTCGATCCGAGATTAAAGCTTTCCCGAGAAGTTACGCCTTTGCCAAGTTTTCCAAACACTGATTTCGGCTACATCGTGCGTCAAAATCAGGTGTTATCCAAAGCGGCAAAACAGTTGTTGGCTTGGGTTGGCGAGAATGTGTCGGTGGTTGAGGGCTAAGACGATGAAAGAAAAGGCCATGAAAGAGACGAAGATTACGATTTCGCTCCCATCCTTGATTCACCGTATTGGGGGCGACCATGCCAAGCGAGCGAAAACACTCGCAGCAGAAAAACAGTGCGATCTTAAGCGAATTAGACGATCTCGTCACTGGCAAATCTCGGGCGAGGCTTTGGATGTAAAAGCGTTTTTAGAGCATCTCAAAAACGAAGAAGCAGAGACGATGCGATTTGCGATCAACAAAATCGAACAAGCTCTACTTGCTCACCAAGACAAATTGGAACCTTTGGACGTGAAGTTGATACGTTTGGTGAGACAAAACCCAAACATCACCTTAGCGGAGCTGATGGCTGAAACGAACTGCACGTTAGTTCAAGCTCGCACGGCACGATTTGATGCTGAGTTGCTTTAAGATCGGTTTGTGGTTTACTCACTTTATTAACAGATGTTAGGGTACCGATCAAAATCACTCACTAAGACCATTTTATTATGGATATTTGGCAGCTTCTCCTTTTTATTCCAGCTTGCTTCGCTCTAAATATGGCTCCAGGCCCAAACAATTTATTGGCAATGAATAATGCGCGTTGTTACGGCTTTAGGGCCGCGTTTACGGCCAGTTTAGGCAGAATTGCTGCTTTTTCAGCGATGATTGCGTTGTCTGCATCAGGTCTGGCTGTGATTTTGTATACGTCAGAAATGCTATTTTTGGCAATAAAGTTGGTAGGGGCGCTGTATCTACTGTGGATTGCGTTCAACCTTTGGCGCTCAGAGTCCAGCCCGATCTCTGACTTGGACAATTCGCGCAACTACGCAGGACTGGCGAAACAAGAATTTACGCTCGCTGCTGGCAACCCGAAAGCGATTCTTATTTTTACTGCATTCTTGCCGCAATTTGTTGATGCCAATGCCAACGTTCAAGAGCAGTTTTTTGCCCTTGGCTCCACGTTTTTGATATTAGAAATGGTCGCCATTTCAATCTATGCCATCTTTGGTTTGTACTTGAGGCACTGGTTTTCAAATCCAAAAATGGCGAAACGTTTCAATCGCGGATGTTCGTTGTTTTTAGCAGCATCAGGTGCGAATTTGCTACTAAGTAAGCAATAACAACACATCATCTCTGTAGATTATTTTTCTATAAAAAGAGCCGCTGATGTTACATCAGCGGCTCTTTTCGTTGATGCATCGATTATTTATTGTTACCACATCAAATCGTCAGGCACGACGAAATCTGCGTATGGATCGTCTTCTGCTGGAATGTCAGATTCTGCTTCTTTCTGTTCGATGATGACGGACTCATCACGTTGAGCAATTTTATTCGCTACTCCACGTGGAATGACAACATAGCTTTCACCAACAATTGCGATTGCCAAAATACCTTTGATCAACTGCTCGCGGATAAGTGAATCTACATAAAGTGATTTCACTAGCGTACCGTGAGTGAAGTTGTATTTGATGTCGCCATCTTTTAAGTCGATCTTGTTCATCTCAATCAATTGATTGATCTGCGCTTTGATCTCTTTATTTAATCGTTCAGCATTTTGTTGCTCGCTCAATTGTTTATCACGCTCTAACTGTTGGCGTTTATTCTCTTCAACCGCCGCTTTTACTTCGCGTGCTTGAACGCGTGATTTTTTTGAGCCTTTCTTCGCTTTCTTTAGTTTCTTTTCATTAACTAAGCCAGCTTTCAGCATTTGTTCTTGAAGGGTAAGTTTTGCCATGTTTCATCCAGTTAGTGCGCAATTTTGGGCATTTTACCCACTATTGCCACTTGTAGTAAATAATAGTGCTTTCTATGGGTCTAAAATGTTTGGTTGGCTTGTTGTCTCTTTAATGGAAAGTGCAAAGCGGGCCTTCTCCAAAGCCCGCGAGCATTACTGAAATCTAGGTGGGTTATGGCTGCCACTGTTTAGATGTGACGAGGTTATCCATCACTTTGTTTACCGCTTGATGCGCTTTGTCGACAATGGTGTCTATATCGTTACGATTCGCGATAAGCGGTGGAGCAAAACCGAGGATGTCACCATGTGGCATAGCGCGAGCGATTAAGCCTTGCTCTAAACAGGCCGCCGCGATTTGCGGGCCTACTTTCAAGTTTGGATCAAAGTGTGCTCGGCGAAGCTTGTCTGAAGAAAACTCCAACGCATGCAACAAGCCAACGCCACGAGTATCACCGACTAATGGATGATCGTTAAACGTCTCTGCCATACGTTGCTGCAAGTAAGCGCCGACTTCGGCCGCGTTTTGCACTAAGCCTTCACGTTCAATGATATCGAGGTTGCAGTTCGCGGCTGCCGCCCCCATTGGGTGACCAGAGTAGGTATAACCGTGTCCGATAGCGCCCCATTGGTCGGTGCCGTTTTCTAGCACACTCCAAACTCGTTCACCGACGATCACGCCAGACAGCGGTTGATACGCTGAGGTTAACCCTTTCGCTACCGTGATGAGATCTGGTTTCATGTCGTAGTGGAGTGAGCCAAAATCGGAGCCGAGGCGACCAAAGCCACACACCACTTCATCCGCAATCAAGAGCACATCGTATTTGTCGAGTACTTTGCGAATCGCCTGCCAGTACCCTGCTGGTGGTGGCACAATACCGCCAGTACCGAGCACTGGTTCCGCAATCATTGCTGCTACCGTTTCTGGGCCTTCTTCCAAGATCATCGCTTCGAGTTGATCTGCGCAATATTGAGAGAATTCAAGCTCAGACATACTCTCGTCTTCACGGCGATAATAATATGGCGCGATGGTGTGTTTGATACGCTCAAGTGGTAAATCAAAATGGGCGTGGAACAACGGTAAACCTGTCAGTGAACCGGACGCGATACTTGAACCATGGTAGCCGCGGTCACGCGAAATGATTTTTTTCTTCTCTGGTAGACCACGAGCATTGTTGTAATACCACACCAACTTAAGTTGAGTTTCGTTCGCGTCGCTGCCTGACATGCCGTAGTAAACTTTGCTCATGCCTTCAGGCGCCATTTTGATGATGCGATCTGACAGTGTCACGAGCGCTTCGTTCGTATGGCCGACGTAAGTGTGGTAGTACGCCAGTTCTTTGGCTTGTTCATAAATCGCATCGGCCATTTCAGTCCTGCCATAGCCAATGTTCACACAATACAACCCGGCAAAGCCGTCTATCAGCTCGATGCCTTCTGAATCGGTGATGCGTATTCCGCTTCCGCTCGAGATAATTCTTCCCGGAAGCTCCCCGGCCGCATACTGCTTCAGGTGGGTTGAGGCATGAAATACTCTCTGACGATCGATCTCTAAAAGTTGTTGGGTTTTGTTACTCATGATCCTTCTCCTCGAATAATTGGATATCCATATTTCGTGTCTCAACTGCCACTGACGGTTGGTAAAGCGCCTAAGCAGCAGTATTTGATTTCGCTGTATTCTTCAAATCCGTGACGGCTTCCTTCTCGTCCAAGACCAGACTGTTTCACGCCGCCGAATGGGATAGGGTGCCCTGTCATTTTGACGGAGTTCACGCTCACCATGCCAAACTCCAAACCGCGCATGCAGTGCCAAATTTGGTGAATATCGTGACCATAAACATAGGCAGCTAAGCCGTACTCAGTGTCGTTGCTCATTTCAATCACGGTATCTAAGTCTTGGTAAGGCAATACGCCTGCCACAGGACAAAAATTCTCTTCGCGATACACCGCCATTTCAGGGGTTACATCGGCTAGCAATGTCGGCGCGAAGAAGTTTTCGCCTGGTACGGGCTGGTGGTATCCCGCTACCAATCGCGCGCCTTTGTCGAGCGCATCACGCACCAAATCATGCGCTTTATCCACCGCAGTGCGATTAATAAGCGGTCCCATGGTGGTTTTTTCGTCTAAGCCATTGCCTAAAACGATGTGGCTCATTTCCTTGGCAAACGCTTCCAAAAACGCTTCGTACTTATCGTCAGGGACGAAAATACGGTTTGCGGCCAAGCAGTCTTGTCCTGCGGTTTGAAACTTCGCATCCACGGCGGCTTTGGCTGCTTGCTCGACATCCATATCTGGCAGCACGATGAAAGGGGCGTTACCACCGAGCTCCATACTACACTTCTTCACGGTTTGTGCCGCGTCGCGTAGCAATAGTTTGCCTACTCGAGTTGAGCCTGTGAACGAGAGCGCTTTGACTTTATCGGAGTGACACAAGGTTTGTGACACCATCACCGCATCGCCAGTGATCACGTTAAATACACCAGGTGGAAAGCCAGCTCGGTCTGCTAACTCTGCCAACGCTAACGCAGAAAAAGGCGTTTCACTGGCGGGCTTAATGAGCACCGGACAGCCTATTGCTAGTGCGGCTGCGGCTTTGCGTGTGATCATGGCATTAGGAAAGTTCCATGGCGTAATCAGTGCTGCGACACCAATTGGCTCGCGCACCGTTGATAGCTGCGCATTCGGAATATGACTTGGGATGGTTTCGCCATAACAGCGGCGTGATTCTTCGGCAAACCAACGAACAAAGGATGCGCCGTAGTCAATCTCACCTACAGCATCACCTAATATTTTTCCTTGCTCCATCACCATCAAATGAGCAAGATCTTGCTTTGATTCTAGAATCAGGTCGTGCCAACGCATGAGAATTTCAGCGCGCTCTTCTGCTTGCATTTTTCGCCATTGACGAAAGGCTTGGTCGGCTTCATCAATCGCTTGATAGAGTTGTTGCTGAGAAAGCTTAGTGATGTAACCGATGACCGTGCCATCTGCTGGATTATCCACCGGATGAAATTGATCACCACTTACCCATTTGCCATTTATGTACGCTAAACCTCTCACCAAACGTACGTCTTTCATTATCGCCATCATGTCGTGCGAGGCTTTTAATTCCTCTGCATGTAAGCTGTGCAGTGCTGTCATGAGTCCTTCTCCCAGCATCGTTGTCCATAATGAAACTGTAATGGAGAAGTGACCGAAATAATTTCTGATACCGAGGTTTAAAACGTCAGAACTTTCTTTTTAGTGCCGTTAAATATGGTGTTTTTTCTGTTCACGTCTGATGCGCATTTTCCCTTTTATAACAAAGCGTTTTGGTTTACTTCGAATGTGCCCGCATCACGTTTGATTGTTTTTGTCACAATGTAAGTAAAGTAGCGCTCAATGCCCACATCTGAGTCTAACCAGTTGTCGATAAGCCGCTGATATTGGTCGATATCTTCTGACTGAATTTTAAGGATGTAATCGACACCACCGCCCGTGGCATAGCAATCAGTGACTTCTGGTGAATGTTGAACCAGTTGCTCGAAGCGTTTGAACGCTTGGGCGTTGTGTTCTTTGAGCGTAACTTCAACCATAACTGACGTTCGTTTGAACAAAATATCGGTATTTACTTTTGCTCCGTAGCCTTCAATGATGCCTGCTTCTTCCAGTTTTTTGACACGCTCCCAACAAGGGCTCACGGATAGGTTGATGGCCTCGGCAAGGTGAGATTTGGTGATACGACCATTATCATGAAGTATTTGTAGAATTTTTACGTCGTAGCGATCGAGGCGCATAATGAGTCTCCCTGTAGAATACTAATCATTTCATGAAAGGCTGATGACTGGTCGCTGTTATAAGTTGCTTTCCAGTTTGCTTCTGGTATGCCATTTGTTTTGATTTCTTTAGTTGGCTTTTCAATCAGCCTATCTCGCCGCAGTCTTCGGCTATAACTGCGATAGTGTCACCGATATTCACCATAGCAGGAAAACGGCGCGCCGCGAAAATACCATTGCGCTGTGACTTGTACTCAACGGGGGCGGTACCTGTGCGCTCGGTCGAGAAGATTCTCACTAATACATCGCCCTTTTTGACGGTATCGCCAAGATCAAATAAGTATTCTGTGATGCCGTGGTGTTGGCTTTGCACATAACAACTTGCATCAGGCATATCTAATAACTTAGTTGGTTGGGTTGGTTGTTCGTAGTCACCGGGCAAGTTGCCTGAGAAGCGTAAGAAGTTGCGAATGCCACGGTCGGAATAAGCGATGGTTTCTGGAGTGCTGGTTCCGCCTCCTCTTAGTTCGGTGGTAACAAAGATTTTTCCCTGAGACTCCACGGCAGTGTCATATAGGCTGGTGGCGTCCATTTCGAGCAAGATCATGGTGTAAGGTGCGCCAAACAGTTTTGCACCTAATATGCAGGCTTCTTCTTGATCGAGATTGTCGAGACGATGGGCAGCGGCGAATGGCACGATATCTAACGTTTTACCACCTGAGTGAATGTCTAACGCAAAATCGCACTTAGGAACTAGGTAACGAGTAAAATAATCCGCAATTTTCTCGGTCACTGTACCTATGGGGTTGCCGGGAAAGCTGCGATTTAAATTCCCCTTATCGATAAACGACGTACGTGAGGCATTTTGTACCGCAGGTAAGTTCATCATGGGCACAATAATGACACGACCTTGGATTTGATCTGCCTGAAGCGAGTTCGTCAATTTTAGCAGGCTGGTGATGCCTTCGTATTCGTCTCCGTGATTACCGCCAGTAAGCAGTGCGGTTGGTCCGTGACCATTTTTGATCACGGTGATAGGTATCATAATACTTCCCCAAGCGGAGTCGTCATGTGAATAGGGCAGCGTTAAAAAGCCGTGCTGTACACCTTCTCGGTCAAAGTCTATGGTGGCTGTGATCGAGCTTTTTTGCATATCAAGTCCTTTTAGTTCTCAGACCTAGCTCAACAGAGCTTGAGGTTTGAAAAATTAGTGTTTAACAAATAAGTGGCGTGGAAAGTCACACAGCGTTTTTGCTCCATCATGGGTAATGACGATACTTTCCGTTGTTTCTAACCCCCAATCTTTGAACCACAGCCCCGGCATAAAATGGAATGTCATGCCTTCTCTCAAGATGGTTTTATCGGTGTCTCGCAAACTCATGGTTCGTTCCCCCCAATCTGGCGGGTAGCTCAAACCTATTGGATAGCCACAACGGGCGCCTTCGCGTGAGAATCCCGCTTTATCTAGAACCTGGTTTAGTGCATTGGCGATGTCGGCGCAGGTATTTCCGGGCTTTGCCACTTTCAAGCCAGCTTCAAGTCCTAGAGTTAGGGCTTCGTCGGCTCGTTTGAACTTGTCGTCAGGCTCGCCAAGAAAAATAGTGCGTGAGAGTGGGCAGTGGTAACGGCGGTGCGCCCCTGCGATTTCAAAAAACGTCCCTTCGCCTTTCTTGAAGGGTCTGTCATCCCAAGTCAGGTGAGGTGCGGAAGCATCAGAACCTGATGGCAAAAGCGGCACAATCGCGGTGTAATCGCCAAAGTGGTCTTCATGCCCGAGCACGGCTTGGCGGTTAATCTCGGCAACAAGGTGGTGTTTCGGTAATCCTGGTTCAATCATGTCGAACGCGACGCGGTGCATATTTTCAACAATGCGAGCGGCACGGTACATGTATGCCAGTTCTTGATCGGATTTAACGGCGCGGCACCAGTTGACTAGTCCAGTTGCATCGAGAAGTTGAGCATTCGGTAGGTGAGTAGTGAGTGATTCGTAAGCGGTGGCGCTAAAGTAATAGTTATCTTTTTCTACACCGATGCGACCACGATCCCAAAGGCGCGGAGCCAGTACGGCTTCGACCAGGAAATCCATCGGGTGTAGCGGCGGATTCATTACATAATGGTCTGGATAGTAGGTGATGTTTTCTGCCGACATATACGCAGTCCTGTATGCTCCGTTGGCATCTTGGCAGCGTCCAAACCAAACTGGCTCATCAGATGGACCAACAACGACACATTGTGGCACGTAAAAAGACCACCCATCATAGCCTGTCAGCCACGCCATGTTAGAAGGGTCATGAATGATAAGGACATCCAATTCTCTTTCTTCCATCGATTGCCGAACTTTCGTTAACCGATCCTGGAACTCATCCAGTGTAAAATGCAAAGCAACGCCTCTCATATTTTCTCCTTGTTAGAAATCCGACGCCTTATGGGCCTTCGGAGACGCTGAGGTATTTCTACCTTCTACCAGCTAGCCAGATCTGCGTTAAAAATGATTGCAATTTACCTCTGGGGTTGTATTTGGATTGAACGATGCTGTTTAACATGTTTGTTTAACCCATACATTTCATGTCAATCATTACAATTGTGGTTTATTTTTGTGCATTTCACCTCGTTTTGTGAGTTAAAGTTCGCCATTTGTTAAATGGAAGTTACGATGAGCGTTAAAAATGAATCAATTAAAATATTGTGTCATGACAATTTCTTTGAACCCGATCATTCGGCCAGGCACCGCTAAATACATCTCCATTGGTAACTATCTTGTCGAATGTGTCCGCAGTGGTTATCTAAAACCGGGGACTCGATTACCCACACATCGTGAGTTTGCAGAGCAAATTGGCGTCAGCGTACAAACGGTGAGCCATGCATATGGTTATGCCGAGAAAAAAGGGGCGATCGAGTCTTGGGTTGGGAATGGTACTTTTGTCAAATCAGGTTTTGTGGATGAAAGTACGGACACGGAGTTCATGCTGACACAAGAGATGAAAGAAACGCCGGATGAAATTGATATGTCGATTGCACATCCAGTGGTGACCGATCGCCACATTACGCTTTTTAATCAGGCGTTAATGGAGATTGCTGGGCAAACAAACAATCGTGGTTTGATCAGTAAAGCAAAGCCGGTAACAGGTCAGCCTCATCATATTGAGTCAGGAGCACGATTTCTAAGTAGCCAAGGGCTGGATGTGGGTGCCGATCAAATATTACTCACAAATGGTGCATGCCATGGTTTAACGTTGGCTTTAAGCACAGTTGTTGAACACGGCGATTTAGTTGCTTGTGGTCACTTGGTTGATCATGGCTTGATCTCTCGCTCGAGAATGCTTGGATTTAAGTTGCAACCACTTGAAATGGATGAGTTTGGTATAACGCCGGATGCATTTGAATGGGCATGTAAACACAAACCAATCAAGGTATTGTGTTGCACACCGAGCATGGCTAACCCGACTAGTGCGCATATGGATGTTGAACGCCGAGAGGCGATAGCGAATATTGCGCAGCAATACGACATCTATGTAATTGAAGATGACGTGTATGGAGCACTAGAACCTAACCGTGTCCCACCCCTTGCCACATTGTTACCCGAACAAGCTTTCTATGTCACCAGTTTAACCAAAGTTGTAGCGCCAGGCATGCGCACTGGCTATCTGACGGTCCCACGTCATTTTTTGCAGCACGCGATTGGTCGTTTAGCGGCAACGAGTTGGTCTGCGACTCCATTACCATTTGAAGTTGCTCATTTGTGGATCGAAAACGGTACGTTAAATCGACTTATTCGCTTTCAAGTCAATGAGTTTGCCAAGCGACAGCGAATAGCAAAAGCCGCTTTAGAAGGGCATGTTTATAGCTCGCACCCGAATGGACAGCACATTTGGTTGAGACTACCCGAGCAGTGGAATAGCGATGATCTGGTTGCTTCGGCTAAGCGTTCAGGGGTGCAGATCACTGGATATAAACCGTTTGTTCTCGATACTAATCAGCCAATGCCTTACGTGCGAATCAGCTTGGGAGCAGAAACAAACCGAGGCTACATCAAACACGGGTTATCTGTGATTGCTGAAATTCTCGATACCAACCCTCCCACCTCACACTTTTTGGTTTGAACGATAGGTTATTTATGCTTTTAACTGATGGGCTTAAACGTTTGTAACTGAGTTTTTTCTTGTCGCCATTGCCTTGGCGATTTTCCCGTCCAGCGACGAAAGTGGCGGCTGAAGACCGCAGTTTCTGCATAGCCCAGTTGCAACGCGATATCGGTAATACTCTGAATATTCTCATGCAATCGCTGTTCGGCGAAATCCTGACGCACTTGTTGTAAAAGCTGCCGATAATTTGTGCCCTGTTGTTTCAGCTTGTTTTGCAGCATTCTCGGATGCAGGTCCAACGCTCTTGCAACGCGCTCAACGCTGCATTCTCCGGTTGAGAGCAGACGGCCAATCGTGTTTGCTGCTTGGTCACTGAGATTGTTGGGGTAACGGGTTTGCAGCTCTTTGAGGTGCTGTTGAAAATGGCGCTCTAGTGCGTCTTCATCTTGGTGGTTCTTAGCGTTAAGCAGAGTCGCTTTAAGTAGGATACCGTCAAACTTATCACCGAAACGCAGTTTGTTCTGCTGGGCAAACTTGCTTTTTTCTACTTCCAATGTTGCGTGTTGAGTCAAATGTAGCGCGAAGTGACTTGCTTCAATATCAAGTAAGCTCGCAACAAACATCGCCAGATGCGACACACTGAGCTGCATCAACTGCGCGATACCTCGTTCGCTGTGCACATCAATATTGAGCGACAACCGTACCCAATCATCTTGTGGGGTCATGTTGAGAGTGACTCCTGACGAATGCAGATAGAGAAAATCATTCACCCGCGCCAAGGCTTCACCGACCGTTTGCGCCCGGGAAACCAGCATTGGCAAGTCTCCCAAGCTCTGTAGGTTTTGACGCTCGGCGAGCAACACGCCAAACAGCGGTTGCTGACAACGAGCAGCCGCTTCCTCCAGCAATTCAGCCAGCCTAGGGTAGGCGAGATACGTATCGGGATTGCGAAACTGCGCCGCAGACAGCCCGACGGCAGCCATAATCTCAACCGGATTCTGCCCCAGTTCGGAAACCAAGCTATCAAATTTATCGGCAGCGCCACTTCGTACGATATACATGTCTCGATTTTTAAATGTTAACAGGTTGTAAATCGCAATGTATCAAATTTACTTCGCAAAAGGTCAAGTGAGTGTCAGTGAGTTGATCTAGGTTACATTTTGATAACAACAACACATGAACGAGAAGCCGTATGGAACTTATCAATAAAACCGCGATTGTCACCGGCGCTGCAGGTGGAATTGGCCAAGCCATTATTCACAAGCTGCTGGAACAAGGCGCGAAAGTACTTGCTGTCGACATTTCCCCTCAATCACTCAATGTGTATCAAGACTTCGATGCAGAGCAGCTACGAACATTTGTTGCAGACGTCACCGAATACCAAGAAGTGGAAGCCATGGTCAAGCATGCGGCCGAACAGTTTGGCTCGCTCGATATCATGATCAACAACGCGGGCATCGGCGCCCCGAAACCTCTGCTTGACCACGACCCAGTTGCAGATTTTGAGCCGATCTCAAAGGTCAATCAAAACGGTGTCTACTACGGCATTCTCGCCGCTGGGCGACAATTCCAAGCACAAGGTACACCGGGCGTAATTCTCAATACATCGTCTGTTTACGCGCAAATGGCGTCTGAAATGACCTTTACCTACAACGTTAGCAAAGCAGCGGTCGACATGATGACTAAATGTGCGGCGTTAGAGCTGGCATCGCTTGGCATCCGTGTCTGCGCTATCGCACCAGGACGAGTTGATACAGCAATGTTAAGGCAATACGACGAAATCGGCCTGTGGAATCACATCCGCAAAGAACAAATGCGCCAAACCTTCACTCAACCAGAAGAGATCGCCAACGTGGTGACGTTTTTGGTCAGCGAGAAAGCCAAGTGTATCAACGGCTGCACCGTCAGTGCGTCTGATGGTTTCGAGAATTTTAAGTACCCACTCATGGGATAGGCGAGCACGCCACATTACAGCAATAGCGAGGATGTAAGTTATGTCATTACCAGAAGTCATTCAGCATCAAGATTTCCTGTTAACTCTTAATACTAATGAAGAGTCGATCATAAAAGACGCGTTACCGGGTGTTGATGTTTACCCGTTGTTTCTTGACCCAGAAAACGGTACTTGGGTGATTCGTGCCAAATTCAAACCGGGTATCACTCTGCCTAAGCACTTCCACACTGGCGTGGTGCATTTCTATACGCTGAGTGGCGCTTGGCACTACATTGAGTACCCAGATCAAGTCCAAACCGCTGGCAGCTACTTATATGAGCCGGGCGGTTCAATTCATACCTTCCACTGCCCTGAAAGCTCAGGCGGTGCCGACGGATTTATGGTGATCCAAGGCGCGAACATTAACTTTGACGACGAGGGTAACTTCATCAACATCATGGATGCAGGTTGGATTGAGCAAGTTGTTGTTGCAACAGCGAAAGCGCAAGGCTTCACCGCGCGCTACATCAAACCGGGTGCGATTGCTGGTCTCAGCGATGAGCTAGCGGAGTAACCCCATGCAACAGATGAACAGTATCGTAATGCAGGATGGTAGTGTCCGCCTGAAGCAAGTCGAAATCCCTAAACCCGCTGCGGGACAAGTGTTGGTTCGAAGTCTCGCTTGTGGCATTTGTGGCTCCGACCTTCACATTACTCGACACGCGGATGAGGTATTTGATGTATTCCACCAGCTCGGGTTGGTGCCTGATGAAGCCGGTGAGCACGCTCAAGTGATGTTAGGGCATGAGTTCTGCGCGGAAATTGTCGAATACGGATCTGACACTCAGCAGACGTTGGCTGTTGGTAGCCGAGTCACCTCAGTGCCGATGTTGCTCAGTCAAAATGGCGCGGGCGTTGGTGTTACTCCGGGTACATATGGCGCTTACTCTGAGTACTTCCTGCTTGATGAAGCGTTATTGCTACCTGTCCCAGACGGAATGCCGTCTGAGGCGGCGGCATTGACCGAACCACTGGCAGTCGGTTTGCACGCGGTCAACCGCAGTGAAATCGAGACGGAAGAAACAGCGCTGGTTGTCGGTTGCGGCCCTATAGGGCTGGCGGTGATTGCTGCATTGAAACGACGCGGTGTGAGCAATATTCTTGCAGTCGATCTTCAGGAAGAGAAGCTGCAACTTGCTAGCGAGTTTGGCGCAAATCGATTGATAAACCCGACCAAGGAAGACGAGATCGCCGTTGGTGAGCAGTACGCGATGAATTCACGTCTGGTCATTTATGAGTGTGTGGGCAAGCATACCTTGATTGACGATTTTCTGCGCCGCGCTCCTGCCCGAGCGCGAATCGTTGTATCAGGCATTCATACGACTCCAGCAACCATTAACTACGCGTACGCGACGGTAAAAGAGCTCGACTTGAGATTCTCTTACTACTACCAACCGCACGAGTTTGAGCAATGCCTACAAGCGATTGCCGAACATAAGTTGCCTTGGCAGAAAATGCTCACTGCCAAAGTAGGGATCGATGGTGTGGAAGATGCGTTTAGACAGTTAATGACTCCCAACGACCACATCAAAGTGGTTATCGAACCTTGGCGCAGCGGCGCGTTAGAAGTGATTTAACTCTTAGCCAGATTTAGCTAGCTAAAACCAATTTTAGTTTGGTGAAAGCCCCAACCGTAGCAGCTAGGTTGGGGCTTTTTTGTTAGGCCTGTTCTGCGCATTCCTGTTGCAGAGCAGGGTAATCGGTGTAGCCTCGTTCGTTTCCGCCAAACAACGTTGAGCCATCGAGTTCTGCCAACGGATGGTGATGTTGCAATCGAGAGACCAAGTCTGGGTTTGCTACGAATGGTCGTCCGAATGCGACAAGATCCGCGTAGCCTTTCTCTAACACTTCGTTTGCTCGTTGAGGATTGTAGCGACCTGCGACAATGATAGCGTTGCGAAAGCGCTTTCTAAGTTCGATTCGGAACGTCTCTGGAATCGTTGGTGCATCGGCCCAATCGGCCTCGGACAAGTGCAAGTAGGCAATGTCGCGCTCCTGTAGCTGTTTTGATGCCTCTAAGATCGTTGGCACGATATCTGGGCAGTCCATATCTTTAAACGTAATGAATGGTGCCAATCTCACTCCAACTCGATGCGCACCAACAGCGGCGATAACTGCATCCACTACTTCGATAAGAAAACGGATACGATTTTCTCGTGAACCGCCGTAGTTGTCTGTTCGATGGTTTGAATTGGTTCTTAAGAACTGGTCTATCAGATACCCATTCCCGCCGTGGATTTCTACACCATCAAAACCCGATTCAATAGCGCGTTTGGCTGCGTTCGCGAAATCACCGACAACTCGGTTGATATCCGCTTGTGTCATGGCGCGTGGCTCAACACAATCGACCATATTGCCGTTGCCTTGTTCATCTGCAATCCAAACTTGCGTCTCTACCGGAGCGAGCGCAGATGGCGCGATAGGCTGTTCACCATTTTGGAATGTTGGGTGAGACACTCTGCCCACATGCCATAGCTGACAAAACATCGCTGCGCCTTGTAATTTGACCGCTTGGGTCACACCTTGCCAGCCCGCCACTTGCGCATCGGTGTAAACGCCAGGTGTGAACGAATAGCCTTGAGAATCGTCCGAAATTTGTGTGGCTTCGGAAATGATCAGCCCGGCAGAAGCGCGCTGTTGATAATACGTTGCCATCATCTCATTCGGGATGTTGCCCGGCTGAGTGGTGCGTGCGCGAGTCATTGGTGCCATGACAATGCGGTTTTGTAGTGACAACGCTTTCAGTTGAGCTGGTTCAAACAGCTTATTTGTTCTTTGTTTCATGATGCGCTCCTTAGATAAGTACTGGCACGTTGGTCGCTTTACGAACGGTTGCCATCCAGTGAAGTACGGCTGGATCCCATTGCACTTCGGGCGCACTGAAAAAGCCGCGTAGAATGGAAAACATAATGGCTTGATCAACCAGTGACGTTTGCTTTTCTGAACTTAGGTTGAGCAAGGGTCTAGTTTGTTCTATCAAGGCGGCGACTTCTTTCGCAATCGCAGGTGTATCGTTAATCAAAGCTTCAAAATTTAACGCTTCGGTTTCTTTTTTTGCACGCCATGCTTGTTTAGCGGTTTCTGTTGCAAATTCCGGTAACGTCATGTTTGACCAACGCGGATACCCGACTTTTTGTAGCGATAAAACGCTTGTTTTTGCCAGTCTAAAACCGGTGTTGAGGGTTGGCTTTTTTCGCTGGAAGATGCCAATTCAAGGAAGTAGTTGATGATGTCTAAGCTTTCCGCCATGGCTTCACCATCGTCTTTGATCAAAAGAGGAACTTGTTTTGCGCCGATGAGGTTTGTGGTGGTGCTCTCGTCGTCATACGCAATGTTGATGACGTCAAGCTGAATATTCAGCATGCCTGCAACAAAACGGACGCGGGCGCTGAAAGGGCAATGTTCATAAATGTACAGTTTCATTTTTTTGTTTCCTATCTCTTGGCTGGGCAGGGCGTGTTGTTGTGCGTTGAACAGCGTTACGGCGTTTAACTTTTCCCTGTCACATAACGTTCTGGGTCTAAACAATGTCGATAGGGTCAGTATATGGATTCGACTTAATTTGATAATTGGGTAAGATCTGAATTGATTATTCAGTTTTTCCAAATAATAAGGGCGCGAAGATGGATAAGTTTTCGGATATGACGTTGTTTGTCAGCATCGTTAAACATCAAGGTCTGGCAGCGGCGGGAAGGGAGTTAGGTTTGTCTCCGGCGACGGTAACGGCAAGGCTGCAAGCGATAGAAGAACGCTATGGCGTAAAGCTGCTCAACCGAAGCACACGCCACGTATCACTCACGGACGCAGGGGCAATGTACCATCAAGCTTGTCTGAACATCATTGATAGCGTGAAAGAGACGGAAAACTTGCTGCAAACGGGTATTTCGCAAGTGCGCGGAACGTTGAAAATTTCAGCTCCACGAGATATTGGCAAACAAATTATTTCGCCGATGGTGTCGGCTTTTTCTGAGCAATATCCGGATGTGACGCCTTATCTTTATCTTAATGACAATTTATCGAACTTGGCTGAATCGGGGCTCGATTTGGTGATTCGTTATGGCGAGTTAGCGGACAGCAATCTCATTTCGCGCAGGCTGGCGTCGAGTCAACGCGTGCTGTGCGCATCACCTGACTATTTGTCGAAGCAAGGTGTCCCAAACTGTCCACAAGATCTCGCGGATCATCGCTGCTTAGCCATGGTCCGCAGCAATGAAGAATTAAAAACGTGGCACTTTAAAGATGAAGAATCTCACCAATCGATCACGGTCACGCCGAAGCGATTTTCTGATGATGGTGAAGTGATCCGACAATGGGCGTTGGACGGTGCGGGGATTGCGTTGAAATCGATTTTAGATATTCAGCAAGACCTCAAAAAACAACGTTTAGTAACGGTTTTGGATGGGTATATGAAAAACTTCAGCGCCTTTTCGCAAGGCGCTGAAGCGGATCTACATGTCATTTATCAAAGCCGCCAATATCAACCGAAAAGAGTTCGCCTGTTTTTGGACTTTCTAGTTGAGCAAATTAGCGCGCTGAGTGATGCCAGCAATCAGATCTAGATGCGATTCAGAGGTTTCGCGGCGGTGGCGATAAATCCCGACGGTGCCAGGGTTTGGTTCGTTTTCCATGGTTAAGCATCGTAAGCCAAAGGATTCCAAATACGGTTTGAGGTGGCGGGTATAAGACATCACCGCGACGCTTTCTTTCAGTACATCAATACTGGCGAGCAGAGAATCCACTTCGTAAGTCGGTCTGTCATCCAGTTGCTGCCTTTCGCGTTCATTTTGTTTCGGGATTGGGTTCTCGATGACGTGAGCGAATTTCTTAGCGTCATAAGTGACCGAAAGAGCGGGGTATTCGTGCAGCATATCTTCGGTGACGGTTTTCCCTAGAAGTGGGTGGTTTGGGGAAACAAAATAGGCATCAACCGTTTGAAATAGCGGAATAAACGTAACATCACATTTAGACGACAAGCCGACAATCTCGTGGCCGATGAAGAATTCAATCTGTTCGCTGATTAATGAATCCATCAAGCCTAAGTGGTTGCCAAATTCGACGTGCGTAGATGCCGATGGCTGCTTGGTCAGATGTTCATTGAGTGCTTGTTTGACGAATAGCGGCCACCACGCATCGCCAGTGCCCATTTTAATTTTTCCGACTTGGTACTGTTTCCGTTCATCAATGCTTTGCATCATTTGGTTGTATTCATGCTGCATCGCGTTGCTATGGCGATAGAGGATGCGTCCGTATTCGGTCAACACCATGCCATTAGGATGACGTTCAAACAGCGTCACGCCGAGATTCTCTTCCAGCTTCTTTAAATTGCTTGTTACCGTTGGCTGGCTTAACCCTGCCATTCTTGCCGCAGCGCTGATGCTTTGGCAGCGTGCAACCAGTAAAAATTGCTGCAGAGATTTGTCCATTTTCTTTCCCCTCTAAGAACGAGGGGTATTTTGCACAATTTCATTTATAAATCACAAATCTGTAATCTCATTTGATTGAAATTATGCGCATTTCATAGATCTACATCACTGTTGGGGTCTGACGTATAGATGTTATCTATAGCTCGCTCCTGACTTCCTATTTTCCCCTCAAAAAGGTGTTCTTTAGACTGTCGCCAAAACAACAATCTAAGGGATGAACATGAAACCGAGTTTTATTGCGCTTGCTGTCGCGTCTTGTATTGGTCTTGCTGGATGTGGGTCAGATTCCTCTGATGCGCCTGTGCCGGTCGACAAACCAATTATTTCAGCCGACTTATATTTACGTGGTTTAAATGGGGATTGGGGCACGGCAGAGCATGCCAAGCTAAACTATTTGGGTAATAACGAGTACGAAACCGTACTGCGCGTCGCTCGAGGTAGCAATCAGTTCAAGATTGCTGATCCGGGTTGGCAGATCCAATACACCTACTTTGAGGAGCCCGCGGCGTTCGATAAAGCTCAGGAGTACCTGCCAAAACCAGACACGAATGAAGCGTGTATGAACGATGACTGCAACTCTGAGATCACGTTTGAAGACAAAGGGTATTACAAGTTTTCTGTGAGCTTTGCCGATGAAAGTCGCGCGACAATGACTGTGACGAAAGCAACGCAAGAAGAAGCGGAAAAATACTACTCTGATGCGATTCTCGACCCTGCAATGGTGCATGAAGGGCATCAGAGCAAAGAAGTGAAACTGTTCGCCAATTACGATGACTCGAGTGATACCGTGATTTTCTCGGTGAAAGATCCTAAAGCTGAACTGCGTGAATTTGGTATTTCAACGACGACAGAATTGCGTGATGCGCTCGACCAAGGCTTAGTGATTAATGAGCAAACAGGGCCGCGAGTGGTGTCGGGTGATGTCGCGTTTGACGCGTTGTTTGCATTGACGATGAAAGAGCTAGGCCAGCTTGCTGTTTCTGAAATCAAAGACGGCAATTACAACTACAACAACCCAATCAAAGCGGAAGTTTTTGAAACGGGCGCGAAGTGGCATTACGTATGGACGCGTGATTTGGCGTACGCAGCAGACCTTTCGCTTGCATTGATGAATCCAACTCGCGTGCAAAATGGTTTGAATTTCAAATTGTCCGCTTTTCGCGACACGACCGATCAGCAATATGATGGCGAGCAGATTGTGCAAGATACGGGCACTGGCGGCAGCTGGCCAATCAGTACCGACCGCACGACTTGGGCGCTTGGTGCAGAACGCTTACTTTCGGCATTGAATGGGGAAGAGTACAACCAGTTTGCCGAGCGCGCATATAACGCTATCAGTAATACACTTGAAGCCGATCGCCTGGCGGCTTTTGATGCGAAATCCGGTTTATACACTGGTGAGCAATCATTCCTCGATTGGCGTGAGCAAACTTACTCAACGTGGACGCCAAACGATGTCAATGCGATTGGTAGCAGCAAAGCGTTATCGACAAACGTGGTTCACTACCGCGCGATTCAGCTCGCGGCTAAGTTGGCAGAGAAGTACGATTCAACCAACGCGGTCAAATACACCGAGTGGGCTGAGCAGTTAAAAACCGCTATCAACGAGCAGTTTTGGAATGCCGAACGCGGTATGTACGTAAGCTATTTGTTTGACAATGGCAAAGACATCGCGGTCGACAAATACGATATGTTGGGCGAAGCGTTGGCGATCATCAGTGGCGTGGCAAGTGATGCGCAGGCGAAACAAATCATGGCCAATTACCCACACAGTGAGTTTGGCGTGCCGGTTTACTTCCCTCAACAACCGGACGTGCCTGTGTACCATAATCGCGCAATTTGGCCATTTGTTACCGCGTACAGCTTGCGCGCCGCGCATCAAACACAAAATGTGGCAGCAGCGAACAATGCCATTCAATCGTTGGTTCGTGGTACGGCAACTAATTTATCCAACATGGAAAACTTAGAGTGGCTTTCTGGTAAGTCATTCATCATCCATAGTGATCATGGTGAAGATCCAAGCATGGATGGCCCAGTTATTAACTCTCAGCGTCAGCTTTGGTCTGTGGGTGGCTACTTGAACATGGTGGTAGAGACCCTATTCGGCATCCATACCGAAACGGGCAAGTTGGAAGTGAAGCCGTTTATCACAAGTTGGGTGCGCAATAACTTGTTGGCTCAGTCTGAACAAATCACGTTGGAAAACTTTGCTTTCAAAGGAAAGAACTACTCGGTAGCGATTGACTTGCCTGAAGTAAGCAAAGATGAAACAGGTTACTACCCAGTTGAGAATGTCACGATGGACGAAGAGGGGCATTTCCACGTGACATTAGGCGCGCTTGTGAATGTAGATAGCAGCATTACTTTAGTTTCTGATGTGAAACCGTATGTGAGTAAAGACAGTCGCGTTTATTCTCCGCAAGAGCCAACATTGGTGGTAAAAAGCGTTGATAATTCGGTTTCGATTGACGTGACGAGTAAGTACAACGTGAACTTGTATCGCAATGGCGAGCTGATTCAAAAGAACGTGATTGCTCAATCTTATTCCGATACGCCAACAGGTTTTGCTTGTTATTTGGCTGAAAGCATTAACGATAAAGGCTTCCGTTCTAACCCAAGCCAACCAGTTTGTGTCGGTGAAGAGATCCGCATCAAACTTGATGGCGAATATCAGCCACTCAAAGACAATATCTCAGTGGTTACGGTGAGTAAAGAGAGTGGCGTTGTAAAAGGTTCAGAGTCGTTTACAGCCCCTGTAACGGGCACTTACCAGTTCGATGCTTGGTACAACAATAACCTAGGGCAACTTAATACTGGCATCACGAATACCGTGAAACTGTTAGAGGTATTGGATGATGCAGGTAAAGTGGTTGGTCAAGGTTACTTGCAGATGGGCCATATTGGTGAAAACCAAGGTATGCGTTACTCAACGCCAATTGAGGTGACGTTGGAGCAGGGAAAAACCTATCAGGTCGCGCTGAAGGACCACTTCAATATGAGTTACCTCAAATCGAATGAAACCTACATCTACGCAGGTGGTATTGAGGGTGAAAAGAACGAAGCGCAAATCGCAGATATTCGAATCACACCTTTAATGTAGGCTGTTTTAACAAAGCTGTGTTCTAAAAACTGTGTTCTAAGAAAGACAAAGCCGCTGAGATTATCAGCGGCTTTGTTGTATTTTCTATCGGGCTGTTTGCAGATTAGTTTGTGGCCTGTGGACGAGGCTTACGACGCTGACCTGATGGTTTGTTTCCTGCAGGTTTAGCATTGTTTGGCTTGCGGTTACCAGAAGGTTTACCAGCGTTGCCACTCTTATTACCGTTTGGTTTATTTCCACTCGGTTTATTGCCATTTGGCTTGTTGCCGTTAGGTTTGCGGTCATCTGGTTTACTGTTTGCACGACCTTGGCCTTCACGGTTGCCTTTAGGCTTGCCCGCACCGCCTTGGTTGGTGCTGTTTTTGTTGCCGTTGTTACCACCGTTGAAGCGACGCTTAGGTTTGTTTGCACCATTGCCTGTTTTCTTTTCGGTTGCTGGAGCGTTTTCACTTGCAGCATTTGGCGTTTTTGGTTTTTTTGGCTTCTTAGGTTTTTTCGGTTTGATTGGGCGCGTATCCAGTTTAGATTCTGGCACCACATTGGTTGGCGCAAAACCTTCCAACTCTTTACGTGGTAGTACTTCTTGAATCAAACGTTCAATCGCAAACAACTCAGATGCTTCTAGCGCACACACCAGTGAAATCGCTTTACCTACTTCGCCCGCGCGGCCAGTACGACCAATACGGTGAACGTAGTCTTCTGCCACTTTCGGTAGCTCAAAGTTCACCACTTGCGGTAATTGCGGAATATCGATACCGCGCGCAGCAATGTCCGTCGCGACCAACACACGAATTTCACCCGATTTGAAATCCGCCAGTGCTTTGGTACGTGCGCCTTGGCTCTTGTTGCCGTGGATGGCAGCAGCCGGTAGATTTTGTTCGATCAGGAACTTCGCCAGACGGTTTGCGCCGTGTTTCGTTTTCGTAAACACCAGCACTTGCTTCCAATCGCCGTCTTTGATCAATTTAACCAACATCGGTGCTTTCTTCTTCACGTCTGCTGGGTAGATGCTTTGCTCAACCGTTCTCGCCGTCGAGTTTGCCGGGTTCACTGAAATCTCAACCGGGTTGTTCACCAAGCCTTTCGCAAGGTCGCGGATTTCATCCGAGAAAGTCGCAGAGAACAGTAGGTTCTGACGTTGTTTTGGTAGCAGAGCTAGGATTTTGCGAATATCACGGATAAAGCCCATATCCAGCATGCGGTCTGCTTCATCCAGTACCAGAACTTCTAGTTGGTCGAATTTGACCGCATTTTGGTTGTACAAATCCATCAGGCGGCCTGGTGTTGCTACCAGCACATCCGCACCTTTGCGAAGACGCTGCATTTGCGGGTTGATCTTCACACCACCAAAAACCACCGCACTGCTTAGTGGAAGGTGACGGCCGTACATAAACACGTTTTCTTGCACCTGAGCCGCAAGTTCACGCGTTGGCGTCAGGATAAGTGCACGAACTTGGTTAGCACGAACGCGAGGGCCGTTCGATAAACGCTCAAGAATCGGTAGCGTAAAGCCTGCGGTTTTACCTGTACCAGTCTGCGCTGCTGCCATTACGTCTTTCCCTTCCAAAATAGCAGGAATTGCTTTTGCCTGAATTGGTGAAGGGGTGTCGTAGCCTTTCTCTTGAATAGCTTTAAGGATTGGAGCAGATAGACCTAACGAGGTAAAACCCATATGTATGATTCTCAATTGTAGAGTTAGATAACAACGCGCCGAAAACAAATCGGTGCGAAAAGTGCGACATTCTGAGGCTTTTACGCGCAGGCTTCAACTAATTCCGTCATGGATAAATATTTGAACTGGATCTCATTTCTTTTGGGCAGGCAAAACTGATAACTGGTTTGGTCGACCGATTGAATGGTTTTACGTTGGCGATGCCCATTCTTACATCGCTATCACGGTATGCAGTTTTAGTTTATCGAATGATGTTCGGAGTGTAGGGGAGGATTGCTCCTTTCATTACTCCGCTTTTGCATGCGTTAAAAACGCACTCGTCAATTGCTGAAAGAGCGAATCTACCGATGGGCGGTCGGATATATGATGGAAGAGCGGTGTGTGGACATCACCACGAATATCATCGCTGTGACCGCAGAGCTGATTACACATTCGTACTGGTTCGACAATCTTCTCGACGTCGGCATCAATCAGAATGCATGCTTGTGACAATACCACTTGTCCGCCGCCTTTTTTAAGTAAAACACGCTGCGCGGTTCCCACGACTTTTTGCCCGCCAATGTTGAGGTTGTACTCGCCATCGCAGTAGGAATAAGGCGTAGCATGAACATCCACTTTCACGCCGAGCTGTTTAAAGAAAACCGTTAATATCGCACATAAATCGAGATACGCATTTTTGATGTTGTAAGGCTCACCTTCTGGCCAGTGATCGATATGGGATAGATTAATAATACCCGGTACCTGAGGGACTGGTGCACCACCGGTTTTACGAGAAAAGAGCTTCCAGCCAGACGTATTTAACGCATGTTCCAATTCATTAGACACTGGCCATTTCTTGCCCGCGGGAAGCACTAGCGTCGGGCTTTTTACTTGCCAAAGTAATAGCACTTGCGAGAGTTGGTTGGATTGAACTTGTTTAATGAGCTCATCTTCTTTCTCAAATGCATCAGTGACTTCCGTAGCTGTGAAGCGAATTAGCTTATTCTTAGCAACCAAAACTCTATCCCTTGTGTGTATTTAATCGTTACTGTTTTATCTCAGATACGGTTTTATTGCTAGGTCTGTGATTGCGAGGTTTTTACTCGTTAGATGCGTTGCCACTTTTTGGTTTTTCCGTTGTCCATTAGTTCTACTTGAACGCGCGATAGAAATATTTTGTTGGTCATCGCATAAGCAACTCATAAAATCCGCCATCTATAAAATTTTTTGGCGATATGAATATGAAAAAGCGAGTGATGTGTCTCGCGTTAGCGGTATCATTAACGGGGTGTGTGACGTTCCCAACTCAAGAATCTGAGCAAGTACAGGTTCTTTGGGATAATGTGAATGCGATTGAAAACTGTGAACTGATGGGTACCGTGATCGGCTCAGAAGGGCACTTTTACGACTACTGGCTTCACGCAGATAAAGACATGGTTTGGGGTACACTAAACCAAATGCGCATCAAGGCGGCAGATTTAGGCGCAGATACCTTGTATTTATACCAACCGTTAAGCTTTTCTACGTCAGTGACGATGTTTGCAAATGCTTACAAGTGCAAACAGTAGTTATTGGCTTGATCATAATTGAAAGACAGGCGCTGCTCGCCTGTCTTTGATGCGCTCTACAAATACTGGAGACTTTGCGTTAATTGACGTTTGCTGTCGCCACCGCTGATGTATCAGAAAACGACAATGTAAAGTCTCGCTCGGTATTAAGCACTTTGGCTGGAAACTCTAAGCTCAACTGCGTATGTGGCGCGACTTCTGAAGCAATGCTAGTAACGAATTTTCGGGTTTCTCCAGGAGAGATCGATATGTCACTTCCACCTTGTGATGAGAGCTCAGCGATACCCATTGTTTCAAGTGTGTTACCGGCAGTATCCGCCAGGTGTAGTAAAGATTCTGACTTGTAGATTAATTCTCCACTTTCTGTGCGATATGCATTAAACGAGTTGAAATTTGGTTGCAATGATCCTTGTGAACCAATGTTAGTAACGGAAAATGTCACATTAGCGCCATCAAAGTTCTCGACTCTTACAAGTACGTTACTGTCTTGGTAACGAGCGGCTGCTGCCGCAGTTGCTTGCTGTTTCTGCCTCTGTTTCTCTTTTTCAATGTCGCTTAACTGTTTCTGCTCATTAGCGATTCGATTCTTTGCCATGTAGTACGACTGATCGACCATTGCTATTAAAGCGGGGATTGAATACAAAGTGAGGCCTTCCAAATGGTCAAAGTCGATTTTGGCATGTTGAGTACGTTTATGATTAGAAAATTGGCAGTAACCATCAATCAAACTGATGAAAGCCACTTCAAAAGTGCCTTGTAATCGGCTTACTTCCTGTGCTGCTTTCTCTAGATTTGAGCGGACTTTCCGAATCTCTTCCAAACTCTTTTGTGAAAGACGACCGTTTGGCGATACGTCGTTAGAAACCGAAACCAGTTCTTCGGTCACAAATGGATTGTTTTCGGCAGGAATCACCGTAGTTATACGGTTAGATTTGGTGATGTCTTCGCCCAATAAAACCATCATTTTTTGCGATGCGGCGGTTGTGTTGCCCGCTAATACGTCACTACAGTTTGGCGACGTATTGGCATACACGGCGAATGCGGTAAAAAGTGAAAGTGTAACGGACCAGCCGATGGTGACGAGTCCTGTCGTGGTTCGAGTATTCATCCTGATAACCCCTCTGTCATTTGGTGCGATTCACTGACGTAATTGCCAATCAAAAGATTGGCTCGCGACATTCAGAATGGTTCTGGTCAACCCTTCGTAGTGGGTATGCCCACAGATGCTTTTTTAGTCGTTTATCAACCGCTAAGCCACGATTGATAAAGTGTCTGAAATTGAGAGCATTAACGCTGCGAAGTTGATGTCTTTGACTGAAAGATAGACGTAACTTTTCTAACCATCAAATACGTGATTGAGTTCTCATTTTTATATGAGTGAGAGGTTCAAGAGAAAACAGGCACTTACTGTAGAGAGTTGATTTGAAGGAAAAATATAAATTTTTTTGGGGAACTTTTTTGATGCTGCCTTTGAGACTTTTTTTGAATCTCAAAGGCAGGTTCTTACACTCGCGTTCAATTACAACGTGTTGAGGACATCCGCGAGTCGAGAGACAGCTGTCGTCAGTTCTTCTGGTGTAGCATTGGTAAAGTTAAGACGCAGAGCGGCTTTTACCTTTGAACCTTCTGGATAAAAGACCGGGCTCGGCACTACAGCAACCCAGTTTGCGAGAAGGTTTTTCGCCAGTTCGAAGGTGTCGCATTCTGGAATCTCGACCCAAACGAACATACCACCATCGACGGGTTTGAGTACGCAACTTTCTGGCAGCTGTTTTTGCAGTTCAGCAAACATGACATCGTAACGTGATTTGTAAAGCGCACAGATGGTTGAAATGTGCGTTTCGAAGTTGTCATGTTGCAGTAGACCATGCAGCAAAGCTTGCATAGGAATACTAGAGTGCAGATCGGCACCTTGTTTAATTTTGATGAGTGGCTCAAGGTAGCTGTTTTTGCCCGTAACTACACCAATACGCAAGCCTGGTGAAGCTATTTTGGAGAAAGAGCGCAATACGATGGAGTGCTGTGGGCAGAAGTCCGAAACTAGCGGCAGTGCTTCACCAGAAAAACGCAGCTCGCGGTATGGTGCGTCTTCAATGAATGCCACGCCGTATTGTATACAAAGCTCGGCAACTTTTTGGCGAGTCTCTAGCGCCCAGCATACGCCCGTTGGGTTGTGAAAATCGGGTACGGCGTAGAACATTTTTGGTTGCTGCGTGGCAAAGCATTGTTCGAGTTCTTCAAGGTTTGGGCCACACTCGGTTTGTGAAACGGTCACGATGTTGGCTTGCACTAGACCGAATACTTGCATAGCACCAAGGTAGCTCGGTGCTTCCATCACCACTTTATCGCCCGGATTTACGTACGCACGCGCAATCAAATCTAGCCCTTGCTGAGAGCCCGTTGTGATCATAGCCAAATGAGATTCCGGCAGCTGGTAATAATCGGTCAAAAAGTTAAGTAGCGGGGCGTAGCCTGCTGTTGCGCCGTATTGAAACACCTCTGGCATATTAGCGAGGTTTTCGAGCGTCGGTTTCATTAAGTCGATCGGGAAGGTTTTTTCGTCCGGCAAGCCACCTGCAAGAGAAATGACGTTCTTATCGCTCGCTGCTGCGAGGATCTCTCGGATGTAGGATGACTTAGTTTGTTGTAATGACTGTGCGATTTCCATGTGCTGTGCTTCTCGTAATTGTCTTTTTTATGTCAGAAATAGTATAGGTAAATTGTCAAGCTTGGTGTGTCCATTTATGCTGTTAAACATGTCCATTTATGCTATTTAAGCGAAAGTTTACTCCGTGAGCCACCAACAAGTTTCCAGAATCAATGACGTGCTGTTTTACATTCACCAGGACATTAGCAGAGATTTATCGGCTAAAGAGCTAGCAGATGTAGCAGCCTATTCTGAACAGCACTTCCATCGTATTTTTAAAGATGTGGTAGGGGAGTCTGTCCATCAATATATCCGTCGCACAAGAATGGAATACGCCGCCAATCAACTGATGTTTGATACCAGCTCGTCGGTGTTAGACATTGCTAACAAGTGCGGCTTTAGCTCGGTATCTTCTTTTAGCCGAGCGTTTAAAGCAACGTTCGCTATGTCTCCTGGCGCGTGGCGAAAGCATGATTTACAAGTCGCAGAAAAGCCGTATCTAAAAGATCCGGAAGTGGCTGCGGGTTACCATCGGGTTGCGAAACGCGAGTTGCCAGAACCTAAAATTATGGAGGTTCCACAACGCTTCGCGGCTTATGTGCGGCATGAGGGTTATAGCCGTTCCATTCGCAATGCGTGGCTGATTTTGAAGGCGTGGGCAAGCTCTGAGAATCGGGACTTTTCGGTTCAATACGGTTTGCATCACTCCAACCCCGCTTGGGTCGAGCTCGATAAGTGTCGCTATGTGGCTTGTATGGCGATTGATAAGCCGCTTAAAGTACGCGGTGTCGTAAATCAAATGACGATTCCGGGTGGTTTGCATGCTGTTTTTCGCTTAACAGGGGTATATGGAGAGCTTCTTCCTCAATTGAGTATGGTGTTAGAGAAGTGGTTGCCGAATTCAGGCTTTAAGCAGCGTTCTACTCCCGCTTATGTTCACTATCATAAAAACCATTTCCTTAGCCATGATGAGGTGTTTGAGCTGGACTTCTATCTGCCCATCAGTTTTTTCTAACTGGAGTATTTATTTACTATCCGTAAGGAAGAAAATGCTAAGCTCTATATGGTGATTTTTTACAAATAATTGAAAATTAAATGAACATCGATCATGTAAAGCTATTTGTCCGTTTGGCTTCGACACACAACATCAGCATGGCTGGTCAGGAGCTTGGACTTTCTCCTGCTGTCGCTAGCGCACACATCAATAAACTTGAGGACAGCTTAGGAGTTCGTTTAGTTCATCGCACCACACGCAAAGTTTCCTTAACTGAAGAGGGGCAGGCTTTTTTACCTCACGCGGAGGAGGTCCTTGCAACAGTGGAGGCAGCAAGGGGAGCTGTTGGCTCAGGGCAGAGTGCGCCAACGGGAGTATTACGTATAACCGCCTCTGCAACTTTTGGTCGCTTGCATATTGTGCCCGCATTAAAAGGTTTTATGGCGCGTTACCCAGGGTTAACCGTGGACTGCCGATTTTCTGATTCCATTATTGATCTGGTTGAGGGAGGTTTTGATGTCGCCATTCGTGTCGCTGAGTTGAAAGATTCTTCATTGGTTGCAAGAAAGCTTGCGCCAGATCGTCGTATTATCGTTGCATCACCAGATTATATTGAACAATTTGGGAGACCTAACAAGCCCCAAGACTTGGCGAATCATGAATGTATTAACTTAGTTGGAATGAATAATTGGTCATTCAATACAAAAGATGGAATGCTCAATGTAAGAACTTCTGGTCGTTTTAAAACTGATAATGGTGATGCGATGAGAGACGCGACGGTAAACGGGTTAGGTATTTCTATCAACTCAGTTTGGAGTGTTTATCAAGAATTACAAAGTGGTCAGCTAGTGGAAGTACTCGAAGATCACCCTTTAGCGATGGATGCTGGGATTTGGGCTGTGTACCCAAGCTCTCGTTTAATTGCGCCTAAGGTGCGTGCCTTTATTGATTACTTTGCTGAATACTATGGCACGCCGCCTTATTGGGAGTTTGCGGAAAAGTGATAACAAGTTTCACTTATCGAATACATTGTTTTTAAGGTCCGAATAAAAACGAACCTCAAGATAATTCTTAATTGTTATTAATAGGGTTTGCTTAGGATTAATTCAATACTATCAATTATCTGCTGTGTTTTGCTTTGATCTAATGCATCAGGGTGTGGGGGCGCAAATGCTTCAATGTCATTATCGAAGTACATACCATGCGCTTGGGCAAACTCTTCTGATAGCGCAGCGCGAGTTAGAATATCTGCCCCTAAGCGGATATCACCACCAGCAACCCCATAAGCATCTTTAACCATCTTACTACCTAGGAATGATTTTGGGTTTACTGATACCAACATAGGGCCAGTGTTCTTAAGCTTTAGTCCGATTGCTCGTGACCACATCGTTAATGCCAATTTGCTTTGGGCATATGCTTCGCCATCTGACAATGGTTTGTTACCGAGTAAAGCGCTAGTGTTTACTGTTGTTTGTGCAGCTGAAGACAAATTAACCACACGACCCGTATCACCGAGCAACGGCAATAGCTCTCTAGTGAGTAAGTAGGGAGCAATGGTGTTGACTGCGAAGCGTACATCAAGACCCTCTTTAGTTCTTGGATTTGGTGTTGCGTACACACCAGCATTGTTAATGATGACGTCTAAATGATTGAACCGTTCTGTTATCTCCATCACTATCTGTTTTACCGCATTGGGAGAGGATAAATCAGCAACAAGGCTTTCAACTTTACCACTTTTCATCTCCCTCAAACTTTGCTCAACTTGTTGAACTTTCTCTATATTCCGGCCATGGATTATTACGTGTTGTTCACACTTAATTAACATTTTCGCGGTTTCTAAACCAATACCGTCAGTAGATCCAGTAACTAGAATTGTCTTTCGCATGATCGCTCTCATTGTTGAGGGTTATTATAGAACGATCATAGTGGCATCTTTTGCATTCGACTATTGAGACTAAAAAGAAAACACTTTCTAGGAAAAATTGAAAATAACTTTGTTGTTCTTTTTGTGGACGGTGCGACGAATTAACGTCTCATTAGATGCTACGGTTATACATGTGGTGCTCAAAAATTAGGCACTATTTTGTACTCAAATAATAGCCAAGAGGTCTCTATGTTAGGTGAAAATCACTCATTAACTCATGAATTCCCAGAACATTTGGATACCATTACCCAGCTTACCGAAAACGATGCATCATTTGCTGAAACCGTTAAAAACTACAATGCTTTAGATAAGGAAATCCGCGTACTAGAACTTCAAGGAAGCCCGATTGATGATCACGAAATGAACGTGTTAAAACATAACCGGGCTGAGCTCAAAGACTGGCTCCACTCGCGAATAATGGGTTCTTAGTGACGAAATGATCATCGGCTCGTAAATAGCGGGCCGATTTTAGTTCCAATGGACGATGCCAAGTGTGCAAACATTAGGAGTGCTGAGCAGGAGCTTGGAGCGGCAGGTGACCAGTTTTTACCCAAATGATCGTTTCTTGCTCTACAAAAGGAAAATGCTCGCTCATATGTGGGCTTCGGATCCAAGAGAGAGCGGGATAGGTACCTAGCTCGTCTCTAAACTCTCCTGACAATACGAAAATCTCTTCACCACCAAAGTGACGGTGTGGTTGAAATTTCTCACCTTTTGGCCACTTAACCAACGCGACATGTTCGTGCTCAAAATTATGTAGAGGCATGACTTGCAACCCACCGACACCACTCTGCCAGCTCGCTTGGTTTGTATTAATGCGAACTGTTTCAAGATCCTCAGATTCGAACTGATTTAGTTTAACTAAAATCACACAGCCTTCTTTGCTAAATGGTGCGTGTTGACTTCCTGGAGGGTTACGAAGGTAAGTGCCGGCAGGGTAGTCACCGTATTCGTCAGAGAATACTCCCTCGAGCACCAATATTTCTTCTCCTTGAGGGTGAGGATGAGTCGAAAACTGCGAATTTGGCTCGTATTTAACGACGCTGGTGGTATGCCCTGATTCTTTGGCTTCTCGTTCCAAAGGTTTGCGCCACACACCTTTGGAAGGGCTGGCGATCCACTCCTGTTGAGCAGTATCTATCACGATTCTTTTTGAAAAATCCATATTCAACATATTGAAATTCCGTTACTTATTTAATTACTAATTCTCATTAGTATACGTATAAAAAACATCAATTGATTCATTTGTTGATAGCCCAATTCATGGATTGAGTACGAACATGAAATCGGAGCCTAATTTAAATTTCTGCTTGTGTAATGAGAATCGTTATATTATAACATCGCAAAATTAAATGTTATAACATAACAAAAAGGAAAAAGTAGTGAATAAGAAATTGGTGTCTCTCGTGATCGGTAGCATTTTTGCATCCCCTGTTTTTGCCGACACACTATCGAACCCACAGATTGGTGTTGTTGTTGATGGCTACTACCAAGATGGCCAGCGTCATAATTCTGAGCGCGAAGAAGGCTTTGGTCTAGGCCATACGGAATTAAACTTCTCATCAAATATCGACGACAAGTTTTACGGCGCATTGACCGCGGTTCTTGAAAGTCATGGTGATGATACAGAATTAGAGCTTGAAGAGGCATTCATCGAAACTTTGGCATTGCCATATGGTGTAAACGTGCGCGCTGGCCGATTCCTATCTGACTTTGGTTACCTGAACAACCAACACATGCACACAGACAGCTTTGTTGAGCGTCCAATTGCTTACCGTACTTTCCTTGGCTCGCATTACTACGATGACGGTGTGCGCGCAAACATCGTTCTTCCAACAGACCTATATGTGAAGTTGGGTGTAGAAGCGTTAAGCGGCAGCAAGATGTCTTCTGTTGAAGATGGTTCTGAAGTTGGTGTTTACACGACAACACTTAAGCTTGGCAGCGATTTCTCAGAGTCTTCAAGCTGGCAGTTTGGTTTAAGTTACCTGCGTAACGAAAATGGCAAAGTTAAAGAATTCGAAGATCATGACCATGGTCATGGTCACGAAGAAGAACATGACCACAGCCACGCTGCGGCTGTAACGGGTGCGAACCTATACGGCGCAGATTTTGTGTGGAAGTGGGCACCAGATGGTAACTACAAGTACAGCAACTTCACGCTATCTGCGGAATACATGTTGTTAGACGGAGTAGTAGACAGCAAATACAAGAACGATGCAGAGTCACCAGACAACCTAAGCGCATACTATGTTTCGGGCGTTTACCGCTTCAACCCAAGTTGGTCTGCAGGCCTACGCTACGGCGAAGCAGAAAGCTATGATGGCCACGCACACGGCGATCATATGCATTTCACAGCACTGAATGATAAAGAGATGGATGCGATGATCGCATGGGATTCTTCTCATTTCGGTACTATCCGTGCGCAATACACTCGCATTGATAACCAAGACAGCGAGACAGACAACGTGTTCACTCTGCAATATGTGATGACATTTGGAGCGCACGGTGCTCATGCGTTCTAAGCTGACATTGAATAAATGCAGCTTGGTGATGATGGCAGCAGGAGCTGCCATCATCTCTTCGCCTGCTTTGGCTCTAAACATTTTCGTTTGTGAGCCAGAATGGAAAGCCTTTCTTGAAAGCCACGCGCCAGATGCCAGTATTTATTCAGCGACAACGGCTAAGCAAGACCCACATTACGTACAAGCTCGTCCTTCTTTGATTGCGAAGATGCGCCAAGCGGACATGGCAATGTGCTCGGGTGCAGAACTAGAAGTGGGGTGGTTACCTATGCTGCAAGTTCGTAGCAGCAATGCGGCGGTGCAAAATGGTGCGCCGAGCATGATCTACGCGACGGACTTCGTGCGCATGTTAGATACTCATGCTCACGTTGACCGTAGCATGGGAGATATACACGCTCACGGTAACCCACATGTTCAATTTGCGGCAAATGACATGATTTCATTATCTCGTAAAGTCACGGAGCGCCTAAAAGCGATTGATCCCGACAACGCACAAAGTTACCAAGTGAATGGTATGAAGTTTCGTGCTCATTGGCGTAAAAAGCTTAAAGAATGGAATGAGAAAGGGGCTGCTTTAAAGGGTAAGCAAGTTGTCGGTTATCACGCGACGTATCGTTATTTGTACGATTGGCTCGGAATGAAGCAGATTGCCGATCTCGAACCTAAACCGGGCATTTCACCGACCACATCTCACCTGCAATCACTCACCAAGTTAAATGCCGACAGTTTTGATGCGATTGTTTACTCCTCTCATCAGGATCAGCGTCCAGCGAACTGGTTGCAAGATCATACTGACAAACCTGTGATTCAACTGCCATTGACCGTTTCTGAGGGTGAAAGCTTAGATGAGATGTACGATCAGGTCATTGATGATTTACTGGATGTGTTAGTGCCACCCGCTCCTGTGAAGATCTAAGTCATGGCGGATTATGCATGGCTTTTACCTGCGGTTTTGTGTGGTTTAATTGCGTTGGTTGGCAACATCGTTCTGGGGCAACAAGTTCTTAATCGTCAGATCATCTTTATAGATTTGGCGGTGGCGCAAGTCGCGGCATTGGGGGCAGCACTAAGCCACTACTGGTTGAGCCAATACGCGCTGTTCTCAGGCTCATTCTTTGGCGAAATGATTGGCCCTTGGGTGATGTCTTTGATGCTTTGCGGTTTGATTGCCTTAATGGAGAAACGATACCAGCAACATTTAGAGCCCATGATTGGCAGCTTGTTTGTCGTGTCTGCATCGCTGGCGATCCTGCTGGTGAGTAAAGACCCACACGGCGGAGACTTTATTCAAGGCATTCTTAATGGGCAATTGTTATGGGCGACTTGGGCAGACGTTTGGCCTTTGGCACTCATTACCGCTGCGATGTTGCTATTGGTTTGGTTAAAACCTGCGTTTATGCGCGGTAGTGGTTTTTATCTGATCTTTGCAATCCTGATGCCCATTACGGTCAAGTTAACCGGCATTTATTTAGAATTTGCTTTGTTGGTTATTCCAGCGTTATGTGCGGCAGCATTGAAGGGAACTCGATTCTTTGTCGCTAGTATCAGCATTGGTATTGTTGGGATCTTATCGGGTATTGCCGCATCGGCTCGCTATGACTTACCGAGTGGTGCGAGTATTGTGATCACCCTGTTTATTGCTGGCATGTTGTTTAATCTCTTGCTTCAGCCTTTTCTGGTGAAAATAACAAAACCAGCTTTTGTAAGAGATTAAGAGACAAGTAATATTGGTCTGATGAAGTAGTATTTGATTAATCAGACCAATACTTTTCTATCCAAGTCCTCCAATCGTGTAACTTTGCGCCTTCCAACACACTTTCTTACGTTGATCTTGCCATAGTCATCAAGTTGCCTTGATTAGTTCACATTCGACTCCCAGACTGTTTCTATAGTTTTTATAAGATATAAAAGACCCTGCGTATGAGAAGCGCAGCTGTAACGCGACTAGGCATAAAAACAAAAAACGCTAGGGATACAAGCGAATTTGTAATCTCAACATTTAAGGAAGACCAAGATGAAACCGGAAAAAGTAGCAGTAGTCACTGGTGCGGCTCGTGGTATTGGCCAAGCGATTTGTGAGCAATTACTGGAGGATGGATTCCACGTAATCGGGCTAGACATATCGCCCGTGGAATGGAGCCAGTCGGCGCAGCTAAGCAGTTATCAAGTCAACTTGTGTGATGCTGAAGCTGTCAGTGAAGTGGTAGAAAGTGTTGTAGAGCAGCACGGAAGAATCGATGCTCTGGTTAACAACGCGGGCATCACTCGAGATGCACTGTTGCCAGACATGTTAGAGCAAGACTGGGACAGCGTGATCGACGTGAACCTAAAAGCGGTGTTCTTACTCACCCAACGTGTTGCTCCTGTCATGCTAGAGCAGGGCACAGGCAGTATTGTCAGCATTTCTTCTATAGTGGGAACGGATGGTAATATCGGCCAGAGCAACTACGGCGCAAGTAAAGGCGGCGTCATCTCAATGAGCAAAGGCTGGGCGAAAGAACTTTCAAGAAAGGGTGCACAGATACGCGTCAACTGTGTCGCGCCAGGCTTTATCGCCACCGACATGACCAAGAACCTGCCAGAGAAAGTCATTCAAATGATGAAAGGCAAAACCCCATTAGGGCGCATGGGCTCAGTTCAAGATATTGCCAATGGCGTCTCTTTCCTAACCTCAGACAAGAGCGCCTACATCACAGGCCAAGTGCTCAAGATTGACGGTGGGTTGGTATTATAGCACGCTAATCAAAACGTCAAATAACAAACGCCCTTTATTTATATGAAGGGCGTTTTTGTTTGAGGAACATTAATTGACCTGCTGGTATTTTTTTGCTCCTAAATGATTCAGTGGAATCAGTCAATATTACGTGATGGAAGGTATAATTGCTTACTTTTATTAGCGAAGAAACTGATTGTATTGAGTGTTTTGTAGCCACTTGTTTTCTGGTAGCTTACAGCTCTTATTAAAGCTGTTGTGCCAGTCACATCTAATTGACCAAACATACAAGGACGGAATTGTGAAGTATACGCCAAAGCCTATTCGACCTAGCAACCCATCTGCATTAGAGTTGGTTATTTATTACTACGAATGTCAAGCGGCCTGAATATCACGACAAAAAGAATAGTGTTGCGCTTAACAATGAATCTAAAGAAGCTTGCAAGCAGCGTATTGATGCTTTGGAAAAGGATTGGGCACACCTTCAGCATGAGCGAAAAAAGATCACTTCTCAGGTGATGCTACAGCAGGATCTTGAAACATGCCGTGCTGAAAACAAGTTGAAAGATGAAGATGAGTTGTTCGAGGAGGCTCATCATCCGACTCGTGTGCTGGCTCGTAATCTCACTGCAGTTGGTGAACCTAAGCCGAGTAGTATCCATGATCCACATCATATCATTCCGGGTAAAGGGCGGTTTCAGCAGGTTAGACTTGTTGTGACACGATTAGCCCTTCATGCTCACGGTATTGGAATCAATGACCCGTTGAATGGCGCTTGGCTACCTCGCTATAAAAAGCACAAAGGTCACTGGGCAGGCAGTGAAGCACCAGCTCATCGAGAGATACATCGGTATAACTATGAATCATGGATTGTGAATACGTTTAGTTCTCCAATGCTGCCTGAGCAGGCAATGATTAGTCGCTTACAAAGAGTAAAGCACAAACTTCTGCATGGTGGATATCCGCAGAAAATTATTGAAAAGAAAGACACTAGCTGGAGCGGTCAATCATGAAAATCTACCAGTTAAAGCAACGCCCTGAGGAGTTTAAAACTCTAACTCTGGACATTATGAATCTTGCTAATCAGCTTGGTAATAAAAAGCTAGTAAGGCAACTCCGACTGCAGCCTTCTACTAATGAGCCTTTACTACCAATTTGGAAAGATGGTGTGGTTGGCGATTTTGAGGATGTTTTAGGAAAAAACTCTACGATGCCGGACATATCAACATGGTATAGCACATATCTAGCGCTAACTGCAGGTGCATGCGATAAGCTAGAATCGGTACTAGCGTCTGAGGGGGAGTTCTTGCCTATAAACGTTGGTGACGAAACCATATATGCTTTTAATTGCCTTAGTTTTGGCGCTGAAGATGAGTCTATGTGCCTTAAGAAATATACCGATGGCTTTGAAGATGGTCTGGAAACCATTGAATTTGATGAAGAGGATATCGAACCACGCTATGTATTCAAATCTCGCTTACAAGGCTGTACAGTGCTCTATGCTACAGAATCTTTCAAGCTTTTGTGCGAAGAGCATGGACTAGAAGGACTTAAGTTTGATGAAGATTTGCTGGATCCGTTTTAGTAGTTGACCAATGGGGTTAATGAATCCAGCCACTACACTAGAAATTTGCAATACCTAAGCTAATGTTAGTGGGTTAATCGGCTCGTGGTTTTTCACAGTAGAGCCAAATTAGAAGTTGCATTTATTGCTAGTTCTGTCTTTTCTTTAGTAACAGTAGAATATGAAATCATGCAGTCGAGGCGTCAGGTGGCGGGATTGCAAAGCAGTCTTTATCTCTAGTATCAAAGAGGACGGGGAGCCGCTTTTTACAGGCGACTATATCGAATACACTAATTAGCGCAGTTTTAATAAGCGTAATGAAAATGAGAAGCTGAGAAAGCCCGAGAAGAACTATTAAGTCGAGATTCCTTTCTAATATGTAGTGAGTGGGTTGATTTGGTCAACCGACAAAAGGATTTAGAACATCTATAATTATCCATTAAATGCTAATTTAGTAAAGCCTATAACTCAACTTTCCAAAAAAGTGTTTCGTTAGCTTGAATTAGAACAACAAAGCGCTCTTCACAGAAAGTGAAGGGTGTTTATCTCGTCTTAACTGCCTTTCATGTCGTTTGAACCAAGGTATCCAGATCCGCTTCGCTCTTAGTTACGTTCAACCTTAGCTGCTACTTTTCATCAATAAATAGAGATGAGTTACCATCAAGGAGCATAGGGAAGCGAGGGACTATTCTCTCAAATGAACACTAAACTCCTTCTTTGTAGCCTGTCACCTTCAAACTACTTCCTCTAGCCCTAACAATTAATTCAAATGTGCGCTGGTTAATGATTTTTCTGTAAGTAACACAATTGAACGTGATAGAAGTAACAAAATGGCCTCTTAACGGTAACGTTCCCGAAAAGTTTATATATTATCGCCCTCATTGATATAAGTAGTAGAGACGCTCTGAGTACGAGCGCTCTGAAATTCAGGCTTTAGATGGACATTTAAAGTCACCATAAGTTTGCGATTTTTCTTGGGAACGTTTGCAATGTGCCTAAGTATAAATTTACGTGAGACTATGGAAATGAAACTACACACTTTGACGATGGCAGTAGCGCTTGGACTGGTTACTGCACCTGTATTCGCAGCAACAGATGTTGACGCTCTTGAAAAGCGAATTAATGAATTAGAACAGAGACTTGAGCAGACAGAAAAAGCATCCACAGAAGCAAATGAGAAAGCCTCAAGCTTTGAGTTTCATGGCTACGCTCGTTCCGGGCTGCTCATTAATGATGATCTGAATGGTGCAGTGGGTACTGGTCCTTACATGACGGCAGCTGGTGCTATTGGCGCGCCAATTGGACGATTAGGGGTTGAGGATGATCATTATGTGGAAGCAAACCTTATTCACAAACGCTTTGCAGATGATGGTTCCAGCGCAT
Source organism: Vibrio sp. 1288 (assembly GCF_033344475.1). NCBI lineage: Bacteria > Pseudomonadati > Pseudomonadota > Gammaproteobacteria > Vibrionales > Vibrionaceae > Vibrio > Vibrio sp. 1288. Next base: position 182,159 of record NZ_JAWPOX010000004.1, on the reverse strand, counting down.
TGTTCCGAATCATGTTGGCAGATAGTACGGAAACCAATAACGAATGGACAGCGAGTGAGAGTCAATTAAACGTTCGTCAGATATATGCTGAGCTAAACAAGTTGAGCATGTTCTCTGAATCAAGTGCGTTTGCTGACGCAACGTTTTGGGCAGGTAAACGATTTGACCGTGATAACTTTGACATTCACTTCTTTGACTCGGATATCGTTTTCTTATCTGGCACTGGTGCTGGCGTGTATGACGTCCAAATGAGCGATTCGTGGAAAGCAAACTTCTCGATCTATGGTCGTGATTTTGGTGAGATTGATAGCTCGTCAACGGATGTTGAAAACTATATCGCGACAATGAACAACCGCTTCGGTAGTTGGCAATTGATGCTGAGCGGCATGACGTCAGCTGATAACAATGATCGCGTAGAAGGCTCAGCGGACAAAGGTTTACATGCGATGTTTGCTTACCATGGCGATAACTTCTTTGGCATGAGTGAAGGCTTCTCTAAAACCGGTATTTTGATGGGTGATGGACTGGGTGCGGAACTTAAAGGCATCGGTTCAAACGGAGATTTGTTAGAAGACGCAAAAGCCGTACGCTTGTTCAGCTATGGTGTAACACGCATCGGCGACAACTGGCGTGTAGCACCTGCGTTGCTAGCAGAACACAGCCAAGATCGCTTTGCTGAAAATGATGAATTTACGTGGGCATCGTTCAACATCCGCTTAGCGCAAGAGTTTACGCAGAACTTTGAGATGGTTTATGAAGGCTCATACCAATACATGGACCTAGACAATGCGATTGATAAAGCAAGTGGCAGTTTTTACAAAGCGACAATCGCACCAACGCTTAAGATGTCTACCGCTGCAGGTTTCTTTGACCGTCCGGAGCTACGTTTTGCAGTTAGCTACGTTGATTGGAGCGAAGACTTGAATGGCTACTCGATTAGCCAGGATGCGGGTGCTGCAACGATGGGTGATGGTGGTGAAGTTTTGTTTGCACTGCAAATGGAAACTTGGTTTTAAAGGGATCTAACCGACAAAGAGTAATAAGAAAAGCGCCAACTGATTTCAGTTGGCGCTTTTTCATTAACAGGACTGACGCTCAATTGTTTTGAAGGTTAGTACCATCTTACTCATTTCAAAACTTCTGTTGGCAATTCTATCTAGTAGCAGTTTCGCACCATTTTCACCTGCTTTATCAAATGCATAGTTAAATGTTGATAAGGTTGGGGTGCACACTGATGCGAGCTCATCATCACCAACTCCTAGCACTAAAACGTCTTTACCCGGTGTTAACCCGAGCTCTTGAATCGCTCTCATCGCACCGATAGCAATACGGTCTGTCGCACAGAACAAGCCATCTAGCTTAGGGTTCTTTGTTAAGTGTTGTTTTGCCAATGAATAGCCAGAATCGATGGTAAAGTCACCACGAGCATGGAAGGCGATCTCAAAACCATGGTGTTGCAGCGCTTGAACAAATCCTTCAGAGCGTTGCTTATCTACCGCGATATCGTCACCTTGCACACCAATAAAACCCATGGTTTGGCAACCTTTTGCAACCAGTCTATTTCCTGCTTCAAACCCTACTCGTGCGTCATCATGAATGATGCTTGGAATATTAAACATGGAACCATCTTGACCGACGAGCACAACTGGGACGGCTGAGTTTTGAATTGCTTTTACCAGCTTGGAATCGAGGTGGGTGGCGTAAAGAATGATCCCTTCAACCCGTTTTTGGTTAAAGATCTGAATGTATTCCAGTTCTTTTTTGTGGGCTTGGTGAGTGCTAGCAAGTAAGACATGTTTCCCGGCTTTTTCAAGGACATCGGTTAATCCATCGACACCTTGGGATGTGGCATGAGAGGAAACCCGAGGAACAATGACACCAACCAGATTGGTCTTTTGAGATTTTAGATCTTTAGCGACTTGGTTTGGCACATAGCCACACTCCGCTACTGCTTGGCGGACCTTCAGTTTTGTCGCTTCTTTTACGCCATATTCATCGTTTATAACCCGTGACACTGTTGATTTTGATACGCCAGCCAGACGGGCGACATCATGCAGACTCGCCATTGTTCCTATCCATTCTGTTTTTCGTTTTTGGGATTGTTTGCAAAGAGAAGATGAAAAGCTCTTTGATAAGTAGCGATTCTAACCTCCTATACTGCTCTTAGGGAGAGAATTTGACGATCATTCTCACATTCTCTCTGCTTTATCTTTGATCATTTGGTTTTATTGAGCAAAAATCTGTTTTGCAAACGTTCCCGAAAATATCGCAAGCTCAGATAATAATCCAATGGGGTATGAAATGAATTATCCGGCAGTAGCAAAAGAGTTGTTAACTCTATTAGGTGGTAAAAGCAACATCACCGCACTTGCGCATTGTGCGACACGCTTACGCCTTGCCGTTGCAGATGAGCAAAAAATAGATGAACAAGCGATTGATAACCTTGAAGGGGTCAAAGGGCAGTTCAAAGTTGCGGGTCAGTACCAAATCATTTTTGGATCAGGCATCGTAAACCAAGTTTATGCAGAAATGGCGAAGTTGACGGGTATGAGTGAAATGTCCAACAACGACGTTGCGTCTGCTGGCGCAGAGAAACAAAACATCGTTCAGCGCGCGGTGAAAGGGCTGTCTGATATTTTCGTCCCAATCATTCCCGCAATCGTCGCTGGCGGTTTGCTGATGGGTATCTATAACCTATTGACTGCTCAAGGTTTGTTTATTGATGGCAAATCTTTGATTGATGCCAACCCAGGACTGACAGACTTGGCGAACATGATCAACACGTTTGCGAACGCTCCGTTTGTTTACCTGCCTATTTTACTGGCATTTTCAGCCAGTAAGAAGTTTGGCGGCAACCCATATTTAGGGGCAGCGCTAGGTATGTTGATGGTTCACCCTGACTTGCTGAATGGTTGGGGATTCGGCGGCGCATCTGTGTCTGGCAACATTCCGGTTTGGAATATTCTTGGCTTTGAAATCCAAAAAGTGGGTTACCAAGGTTCGGTGTTACCGGTTTTGGTATCGGCATTCATTCTTGCGAAGGTTGAGCTAGGCTTACGTAAAGTCATACCTTCTGTTTTAGACAACCTTTTAACGCCATTACTGGCGATTTTCATAGCGGGTTTGCTGACGTTTACTGTCGTCGGTCCGTTCACGCGTGATATCGGTTTCCTATTGGGTGATGGTCTGAACTGGCTATACAACACTGCTGGCTTTGTTGGTGGTGCGGTATTTGGTCTTATTTATGCTCCGTTTGTTATTACTGGTATGCATCACAGCTTCATTGCGATTGAAACGCAACTTCTTGCGGATATTGCGACGACGGGCGGCACCTTTATCTTTCCTATTGCGGCGATGTCTAACGTTTCTCAAGGAGCGGCAGCGTTGGCGGTGGGCGTGATGAGCAAAGATAAGAAGATGAAAGGTATCGCGATTCCATCGGGTGTTACGGGTTTGCTGGGTATTACAGAGCCAGCCATGTTTGGTGTTAATCTAAAACTACGTTACCCATTTATTGCGGCAGTTTGCGCTGCGGCGTTATCAAGTGCGTTCATCACAATGTTTAATGTGAAAGCTCAGGCATTGGGCGCAGCTGGTCTTCCAGGCATCATTTCCATTACGCCAGAGAAGATTGGGTACTACATCGCGGGTATGGTGATCGCGTTCTTGACCGCATTTGTTCTCACCATTGTTCTTGGTATGCGTGACCGCGTTAAAGTCGGTAGAAAAGCAGCGGCTTAATCTGAACTCCTTAAGGGTGGAGTCCCCAAAAATCCACTTCTTTTCCTAAATGTTTGGGGTGCTAGCCAAGCACTAATGGCTTGGCTAGCCTTTTTCAATTTTTACTTGGTAGTGAAGGTGTTCAACACGTTGGACTATCAGGGCTTTAATTTCAAGGTAAGCAAGATGAATCAAGTGTGGGTAACTGGTGATGCTGTTGTCGATCTAATACCGGAATCTGAGACTTCTTTACTCAAATGTCCCGGTGGTGCACCAGCGAATGTCGCCGTAGCAATTGCTCGTCTATCTGGTAAGAGTGCGTTTTTTGGACGTGTAGGTGATGACCCATTTGGTCGCTTCATGCAATCAACGCTCGATCAAGAGGGCGTGAGCACGGAGTTTCTCGTTAAAGATCCTGAGCAAAGAACATCAACAGTGGTGGTGGATTTAGACGAGCAAGGTGAGCGCAGCTTTACGTTTATGGTAAAACCGAGCGCTGATCAGTTTATGTCTGTTGAAGACATCCCAAACTTTAAGCAAGGTGACTGGCTACACGTTTGCTCAATTTCACTGGCAAATGAGCCAAGTAGAAGCAGCACATTTGAGGCGATCAAAAGAGCAAAAGCCGCTGGTGGTTTCATTAGCTTTGACCCTAACTTGCGTGATGAAGTGTGGCAAGATCAATCAGAAATCCAAGCTGTCGTGATGAAGGCTGTAGCGATGGCCGATGTGGTTAAGTTCTCTGAAGAAGAGCTTTTGTTCTTAACTGACTCAACGTCGATGGCGCAAGGTTTACAACAAATAGCCTCTTTGAATATTGCTTTGGTCTTGGTGACACAAGGTGCGAAAGGTGTTTGGCGCGTCTTTGAAAGTCAGAGTGAACTGATCACAGGTCAAGTCGTTAGTCCGATTGACACCACAGGTGCGGGTGATGCTTTTGTCGGAGGGCTACTGGCATGCCTGTCTCGGCATGACGATTGGAAAAATCATCCTGTTGTTAGCTCTGCGATTCAATGGGCAAATGGCTGTGGTGCATTAGCGACGACGCAAAAAGGCGCAATGACCGCGCTTCCGACCCAGACAGAATTGCTGCAATTTATTGGGCAATGATCTTCAGATCCAATTTCAGTTGAGAAAAATTATGAGCTTAAACAACCGTTGGACTGTAGAGCAAAGATATCGCCGACTTGAGCAAATCCCTCAGTGTGATATCGAAGAAATGACACTTTCACGTCAGCAAGATAAAGGCTTTCCTAGTTTTCATATCGCCCCTAGATTTGGGCTGTTAAATGACCCAAATGGGTTGTGCTATTTCAATGGTGAGCACCACATCTTTTACCAGTGGACGCCTGTGGGACCAGTCCATGGAATGAAGTATTGGTATCACCTTTCTACTAAAGACTTCATCCATTTTACTGATCATGGCGTGGGTCTTCATCCCGACCAAGACTACGATTCACATGGTGTCTATTCGGGCGGCGCTTTGGTGGAAAACAACAAGGCTTTGCTGTTTTTTACTGGCAACAAGCGTGACCAAAACTGGAATCGAATCCCAACACAGTGTTTTGCCACCATGGATTCAGACGGCAGCATTGAAAAGCACGGTGTAGTCATTGAGAACGAACATTACACGGAGCACTTTCGTGACCCAAAAGTTTGGAAGAAAGGCGACGACTATTTGATGGTGGTGGGTGCTCAAACCAAAACCGAGCATGGTTCTATGGCGCTCTATCAAAGCAAAGATTTGAAAACGTGGCAGCATAAAGGTCCTATCAAGACCAAGTTCTCTGACCTTGGGTACATGTGGGAGTGTCCTGATTTATTTGAGATTAATGGTCAATCGGTGATGCTGTTTTCTCCACAGGGCGTGAGCAGTAGTAATCCTTATGATTTCAAAAACATCTATTCTGTCGCGTATATCGTGGGTGATCAGTTGAACCTAGAGTCGATGACTTTAGAAAACCACCAAGATATTTTACAGCCAGATTATGGGTTTGATTTCTACGCCCCACAAACCTATTTAGATGAGAATGGGCGTCGCATTCTTATTGCATGGATAGGGTTGCCAGAAATCGACACGCCATCGGTCACACACCAGTGGGCAGGAATGTTGTCTCTTCCTAGAGAACTAACGTTGAAAGATGGTTTTCTTGTTCAAACTCCACTCCCTGAATTGGAGAGTTTAAGAAAAGAAGAGGTAGTCTTTGCACAGTCCCATACACTGGAAAGCACAAGTTGTTTGATCCAATTAGACCTTGAGGGCGATGGCTTTGAACTTGAGCTGAGTAACCTCAAAGGTGACAACATCGTCTTTAGTGCGACAAAGCACGAGTTTATGCTGGACCGTCGTCACATGTCTCATTTGTACGCAGAAGAATTTGGTAGCATTCGAAAAGCACCAAGATTGGACGCTAAGCAGACGATTGATATATATATCGACAATTCTGTCATCGAGATTTTCATTAATGGTGGCAAACACACGATGACCAGTCGTTTCTTTATTGATGACCTGAATACGGTAACGTTGAGAGGGTTGGAGCAAGCAAGGCTTTTCCCTTTGAAAGGTATTTCTGGTTTGTTTGAATCAGCTAAGTAACGGTTTCGAATACATTAAAACGCCCTTCATTGATTTAGTGAAGGGCGTTTTTCTTTCTAACTATCTAACTTAACTGCCTATCACGCACGTAAGTTGTTTGAACTAAGGTATCCAGAACAACTTCATTCTTGGTGACTTTGAAGTTTAGCGGTTGTTCTAAATCCCCAAATAGAGGTGCGCCGCCGAGTGTAGCTTACTCATCGTTGGCATCTCGAACCTAGTTCACATTATCGCGACGTTTTTACTTATAGCGTGAAAGAAAATCCCATAACCAAAGGTTCTAACTAAAAGAGATTGCAGGACTTTTATTTAGCGAATTCGACCTAATATCTTGAGTATGCCTAATCGCAGTTGGCGAAGAGGTGATGTTAATAATGCTTGCTGGCGCGTAAGACCCGTCAGTTTGAAGATGCATTCAAACACAATAAGGGAAAACAATGGCTAACGAATACATTCCACCAAAAGTTTGGACAAACGATAATGAAAACGGCGGTCAGTGGGCGAGCATCAACCGTCCGGATTCTGGCGCACGTCATGAGCAAGAGCTTCCAATTGGTGAGCACCCATTCCAACTTTACTCAATGGGTACCCCAAATGGTCAGAAAGTGACGATCATGTTTGAAGAGCTTTTGGCGGCTGGCGTAACGGCAGCAGAATACGATGCATACCTGATTAAGATTGGCGATGGTGACCAGTTTGGCTCTGGCTTTGTAGCTGTTAACCCAAACTCAAAAATTCCGGCATTGGTTGACCGTTCGGGTTCTGAGCCAGTGAACGTGTTTGAATCTGGCAACATCTTGTTTTATCTAGCAGAGAAATTTGATCATTTCTTACCAAAAGAAGGCGCTAAGCGTGCTGAGGTAATGAACTGGTTATTCTGGCTGCAAGGTTCTGCGCCATACCTAGGCGGTGGTTTTGGTCACTTCTACGCGTACGCACCAGAGAAGTTCGAGTACCCAATCAACCGCTTTACAATGGAAGCAAAACGTCAGTTAGATGTATTAGACAAGCGTCTTGCGAACAATGAATTCCTAGGTGGCGATGAGTACAGCATCGCTGATATCGCAACATGGCCATGGTACGGCAACCTTGTGTTGGGTCGTGCTTACGATGCGGCTGAATTCTTAGACGTAGAAAGCTACAAAAACGTTGTGCGTTGGGCAAAAGTAATTGATGAGCGTGAAGCGGTAAAACGTGGTCGAATTGTGAACCGTTCATGGGGTGAAGAATGGGAGCAGTTACCTGAGCGCCACAGCGCAGAAGATATTGATAAAGTATTGAAACTTAAACCATAAGCAATCTTGGCCTAGCTACGTCAAATGAGTTTAGTTTTATCTATGCTTATACAGTGACCTTAATCAAATCTATAGCGCACCATATACGGTGCGCTATTTTTATTCTCATTTAGTCTCGAAATTCTAATTTATATCACCTATTGAAGAGCATTTAGTTCGTAGATGAATCTTTAATGTATTTATATGTTATGATGCAAAACAAAGCTCATATTTCCATGTTAAATATGGACTGGTTATACTTCTTTCTAATAATTAAACTATTTAAAAATTATAAACCGATTTTATATCCATTATAAATGAAATTAATGATAATTAATATTTGACATAACCACTAAATTTATGTGGAATATGCGGGTTGATTTGTTTTGAAGAAATAAAATTAATTTCTAGTACTTTTATTTAAGACAAGCTTAGCTTTTAGCGATGTTTAATTATTAATGCTTATATCATGAAAGAGGATATGTATGATGTCGTCGTTTGAGTCGTATTGGGTTGGGGTACGTCAAAGAATAGCTACACAAACCCAAGGTAACCGCAGTTTAAAGTCTCTAGTCATTAAAAAGCAGCGTGTGAACTTAAATAACAGTGGGTTATCCTTTCGCGCTAAGTCCGGATGCCTTATCCCTCACTGTTATACCAAGTTCTCTGATGAGATAAACCTAAAAACATCGAAAAAATCGTCTCTTAGTTTTAAGAAAGGAAAGCTGTATTTTTCTCCGATTTAATAATAAATGAAATTTACATAAATTATAATATTAGGTTTTTAAATTTATCGATAATTAATTACGATTTTATGATGCGTTTTCAATATGTTTTCTTGGTAAGTAATTAACTGGACTTATTGTTGGTTGTTTTTGTTGTTTCCTATTTAGATATGGATAAAAGCTCAACTACTTTTCCTATACCAACTTACTCCCTGAATTGACTTGCGCGCTTTTTCTCCCCTCTCAAAAAACATAGCGTTACGGAATTATTTTCGCTCCTGTTTCATTCTTCAAGACGAAAGCTCTACCTACCTCTCATTATTTTCGACAAACATTGAGTAAAAGTAACCAATCGTAACAAGGTGGCTGTAACTGAGCGCCGTTTCAATATACTCGTTTTTTAACTAGGTAATCCCGCGCTTTGAATTCATTCGGGTACCGTTTGTAAGCCTTAAATGCTACTAAGATAAGATGTCATGATGAGAAAAAGTACTATATTACACACAGTGTTAATTACAGGGTTCGCTGCTGTATCCTCGTTGGCTTATGCTGCGCCTTCAGTTGTGCCAAATGCGCCGGAACTCAGTTCTCGTGGTTATGTTTTGATGGACTTCCATACGGGGAAAGTACTGGTTGAACGTGATGCCCACAAACGTTTAAACCCCGCGAGTTTAACGAAGTTGATGACTGCTTATGTAGCTGGTCAAGAAATTAATACAGGCAATATTACGTTGAATGATGAGGTTGTCATCAGCCGAAATGCTTGGGCAAAAAATTTCCCAGATTCTTCAAAAATGTTTATTGAAGTCAATACTTCCGTTTCTTTGTCTGACTTATACCGTGGTCTGATTGTTCAATCTGGTAACGATGCCAGTGTTGCTATTGCTGAGTATGTTGCGGGAAGTGAATCAGGGTTTGTGAGTTTGATGAATAGTTGGGCCGCCAAGCTTGAATTGTCTAACACGGCATTCACCAACCCTCACGGCCTAGACAGTGACGGTTTATATTCGACACCTTATGATATTGCCAAGTTGGGCCAAGCGATTATTCGTGACTTACCTGATATCTATCCGCTGTATAGCGAAACCTCGTTTACTTACAATGGCATCACTCAATACAACCGTAATGGCTTGCTTCGTGATCGTAGTATGAATGTCGATGGCATGAAAACTGGATATACAAGCGGTGCGGGTTATAGTCTAGCGACTTCTGCAATACAAGGTGATATGCGTCTGATTGCTGTAGTGATGGGAGCGAAGAGCGAGAATGTTCGTGAATCAGAAAGCAAGCAGCTGTTAAGTTATGGCTTCCGCTTTTACGATACGGTAATGCCGACTGAGGCGGGTGCGGAACTTGCGAAAGCTCGAGTTTGGATGGGCGAAAAAGACGAGCTTACTGTTGGCGTAGCTAACGATGTTTATCTCACTTTGCCAAAAGGAGATGTAAAAAATCTGCAAGCGGAAGTTGAATACAACGGTGATTTAGTTGCGCCAATTTCTGAGCAACAAGTGGTTGGTAAAGTGCTTTACAAAGTCGAAGGTAAGGTCGTAAATGAAGCCGAGCTCGTTGCATTGGAGTCCGTGGAGGAAGGCAGTTTATTCAAGCGAATTTTAGACTGGTTTAAGCAATTGGTCGCTAGCTGGTTCTAAACAGTAGCGAACTTCTGTCTATATCACTCAATCTTGTTAATGTTCTATTAAATCAATTTACTAAGGCGGCCAACGTGGTCGCCTTACGTTTTTGGAATACTCGTTGCGTTAAAACGCAGGCCTTCTTGTAAGGGTGTGTTTTACCTGACCAAGAGCGTTTTGTGTTTTTGGGTGCGAGAGAAAAGAAACTAGAACAAGAATGGAGTGACACGTGCACAAGATTTTATCTTTGACATTGATTTTATCGCTCATGGGCTGCGCTATGCCTTACCAGCAGGAGGTCGATAGCGGCCAATGTGTTGGAGTCATGACCTCTCAGGATGCATATGGTTATTTAAACCCAAACCATTACACGATGCAGGTACTCGCGCTAAAGCAAGAAAAAGATGTGAAAGATTATATTCGCTATATCGATCCTAAGCATCCGGTTTGGGTTAACTGGAAAAACAGCCGAGGCACGCGTTGGTATACGGTAACTGTTGGTGATTTTAAAACGAAACAGGATGCCTACAATGCGCTTTCTTCATTACCAAGCCGTGTAAAGCAGTCATCCCCGTTTGTGCTGACTTTTGCGGAAATGCAGCGTAAGCAACAAACGAGTGTTGTGAGAATGCGTTAGCCAACAAAAAACGGAAGCGATGGCTTCCGTTTTTGTATTTAGGAGTAAGCTTAAAGCGCCGCTAAAATCGTTTCTGCTTTGCTTGCTTCAAACTCTTTTGGCTCTTCAACGTTAAGCTTAGTCACTGTGCCGTTTTCAATGATCATCGCGTAACGTTGTGAGCGAATACCACCAAAGCCGCCTGTATCCATTTCAAGACCTAATGCTTTAGTAAAGCTAGCGTCGCCATCACCCAACATCAGAATCTCAGAAGCGTTTTGAGCTTCGCCCCACGCTTGCATCACAAATGCATCGTTTACAGAAACGCACGCAATTAAATCAACACCTTTTGCCTTTAGCTCATCAGCTAATACCACATAGCCTGGTAGATGAGCTTCTGAACAGGTAGGGGTGAATGCGCCAGGTACAGCAAAGAGTACGACTTTCTTGTTCGCAAACAGTTCTGTAACGTCGTGGTTAACCATACCATCGGCAGTCAACTCACTTAGAGTTGCAACTGGTAGAGCTTGGCCTTGTTGAATCATGATTATATTCCTTTTTGTGTGCTAGTTTAGCTTTCTCAGTCTAGCGTTTATAAATGCGGTTAACCACAGAGTTTTTGTAGGGTTTTAATACCTACGCGTTTGACCTAAGGCGTGGCACTGATGCCTTTATTGCAACGCTTCGTGCTGGTTTACGTATTGGCTAACAAGGTGACGATATTTCGCCTTTAACTCGTTATCGATAAAGCTGGCATCAATCGCGTTCATTGTAAATTGGGCAAGTTCACTCTTACTCATTGGATGTGCGTTGTTGACGGCCAGAAAGTTATCCGTCATGTAGCCACCAAAGTACACAGGATCGTCTGAGTTAATCGTTACGGCGACACCTTTTCGTAGCAAATCCACAATATTGTGATCTTTCATATCGTCGAATACACATAGCTTAAGATTCGATAACGGACACACTGTCAGTGGCATTTGGCTTTCGATTAAGGATTCAACTAATGCTTCATCATCAACACAGCGAACACCGTGATCCACGCGGCTCACGTAAAGCATTTCAATTGCATCGCTAATATTTTGTGCGGGGCCTTCTTCACCTGCGTGAGCAACGGTAAGTAAGCCTTCTTCTACTGCTTGTTTAAATACGCGCTTGAATTTAGCTGGCGGATGACCTTGTTCTGAAGAATCTAGTCCAACACCAATGATCTTATCACGGTGTTTCAGAATAGCCTGTAGGGTATCTATGGCGCTCTCTTCTGAAAGGTGACGGAGAAAACACGCAATAATTTGCGAGGTAATGCCAAGTTTTTCGTGACCATCTTTTAGCGCGCGAGCGATTCCATTGATAACAGTGTCAAAGTCTATGCCGCGTTCTGTGTGTGTTTGAGGGTCAAAAAAGATTTCGGTATGAATAACGTTGTCTTCTTTACAGTGCAGTAAGTATTCCCAAGTGAGATCGTAAAAATCTTGCTCCGTACGCAGAACTCCCGCTCCTTGGTAATAGAGGTCGAGAAATGATTGTAAGTCTGTGAACTGATATGCGCTGCGTAGTTCACTCGGAGAAGAGTAAGGGATCTCGATGCCGTTTCGTTTTGCTAATTTGAATAAGAGTTCCGGCTCAAGTGAACCTTCGATATGTAAGTGCAGCTCTACTTTTGGAAGACCTTGAATAAATGCGTTCATATTCCACCTTATGTGTATTGTGGATGCAGTTACTCTAAGAATAGGTATAGATAGAAATAAATCGAACGCTATCACAAAGAGTAAGACCCACGATGATCTCAACTCTTCGTAATCAGCACTTTGCGGGAACTGGTAGAGACCCCCAAACCATATCATTGGGGTTATACGAAGCAAACGAGAGGGATTATACGCAAAAATATCGCTTTGGCTATACGCAAATAACCTAACTGTCATTAGTCACGGGTTTTCCTGTGAGCGAAACGACTATTTGCAAGTCCACTTGAGTATAGAGGAGCCAGTTGTTTTTGCGTGTGTGAGAGGCACGTGTAATTAGAAGAGTAGTCTAAAAGAGTGGAGATTCGTTTGAGCAAAGGTAGGTGGCGGTACCTTGCACAACGATAAAGGCAGAGAAAGCACTAGAGAGCATTTATAGATCGAATAACTTATCAAATTCTCTTTGTTCCATAATGTCTTCTATGCGGCGTCGAGTTTTCTGCTTTACCGCCGCCGCGTTTTGTTCAGACTCTTTTTTGTCTTTTTCTGACTGCTTCTTACTTTTTCTAGCCATTGGATACCTTCCAAATTAGTTGCATTATCCATTAATGCATGAAAACTGAATCAGTTAACAGTAAAACTTCCTAACTTTGAACCTGAATCACAGAGAATAGTTCCAGATTGCGTTTTCTCACAATATTCAAAATCGATCATGAAGCTATGAGAAAGAAGTTTCGGTAATACGTGCCTTCGTAAAATATCACCATTTAATTGATGTATTTTAGCGTTCCAAGAGGTTTGAGGTTGTTCTAAATTAAATTCAATTTCTAACATTTATTCTCCTGTTTTTTAGTGATTTTCTCTTTGTTAAGTAATTGATACCAATGCCTTTGACGGCCAGTTCTTTTTGAGGACATGATTTTTCCTATAAATAATAAATTAAGCAGTACTATTCAGTTTATTTTAGATAGCACAAAGCAATGCCTAAAATTAGGTTGAGTGATTGATGAAAGAATATTTTTGAAGGAGAGAGGTTTGGTGCAGCATGGGCATGCTACACCAAGAAAAGCAGTCTTATAGAGGAGTTACTTCAGTCGCTTGAGGACCTTTTTTACCTTGCTCTACATTGAAGCTTACTTTCTGACCTTCAGTCAGTGTTTTGAAACCGTCAGAAACGATAGCGTTAAAGTGTACGAATACATCTTGGCCGCCGTTGTCTTGAGATAGAAAGCCGAAGCCTTTAGTTTCGTTAAACCATTTTACTGAACCAGTTACTTTAGACATAAAAATACCTTTGAATTAAACATAAAAATTATGATTTGTTTTGTGGATCTTTTCTAAGCTATTGAATGTTCAATCAAGAGGAAGTTGTACGCAGGTGTCTGAATTGGGGATTCAAGATTTTACTGAGAGGAAACTTAAACTAAATGTTGCATTAACAGCTCTCTTCTAAGAGCCAAGGCACACTATACACCTTGTTTAGAAAATAGCTACATTTATTTTAGATAAATTAAATGTGCTCATTATTAACTCGATAAATTGTATTGTTCGAAAAAGTTGAATAAGTAGAACGAATAGTATGGCTCATAATTTTAGCTCATCAACCTAAAATAGAACCTTATCGATAGCCATAGATTGAACATGCGATTTGCAAGCGGTCACAAAGATAAACTAGGAGAACTAGTATGAGTACATTCAGAGACATTCGTCAGCTTATTCCTGCGCAACCTACTGCTGATGGTGATGGAGTGAAAATTCGCCGAGTAGCGGGTTTCAATCATGCTAGCTTTTCTCCATTTTTGATGATGGATGAACTCAAATCAGAAGACCGTGCTGACTATATCGGCGGTTTCCCTCCGCATCCGCACCGCGGTATCGAGACGCTTACTTATATGTTGAAAGGTCATTTCCAGCATCGTGATCATATGGATAATGTTGGCGAGCTTCGTTCCGGTGGTGCACAGTGGATGGCGGCAGGAAGAGGCGTCATCCATAGCGAAATGCCTATTATGAAGGAAGGCGAACTGCATGGTTTCCAAATTTGGATTAACCAGCCTGCGAAAAATAAGATGCAGCCAGCTCAATATCATGACTTTCAACCTGAAACGATCACTGAGTTTGATACTCCGAATACGGGGGTTGTACGTTTGATTGCGGGTCATATGACTATAAACAACGAACGAATTCAGGGGCCGCTAACAGAGACAGGTGTTGCTGCCACGGTAGCCGATTGGAGAGCGATGGGTGGTCAAGCTTTGAATTTGAACACGGATCAAGACAACAACATGATGCTCTATGTCTATAAAGGTCGTATTCAATTAAAAGGTCGTGAGATCAATCAAGGCGAAATGGCCATTTTATCGAAAGGTGAATGGGTTGAATTACAGGCCGAAAAAGAGAGTGGTGCACTGATCTTTATAGGTGAGCCAATTAATGAACCCGTGGTGCATTATGGCCCTTTTGTCATGAATAGCATGGAAGAGATAGAACAAGCCATCCAAGACTACAACTCTGGGTTGTTTGAAACTTACTAGTTTTGACAGCCTACTCGCTTTCTCAGTTAGCGAGCAAATTAAAACAGTTTTGAGCCTGAATATTGGGCTCGACCAGAAGCAAATACGATAATCCACTGCCATCGAATTTGCGTTAGCCACGTTTAATCCACGTGGCTTTTTTCTACTTCTGACTCCAGCGTATGATGGCTTCCTTTCCTGCTTCAATTCCTAACTCATAAGCATGACGCAGTGGTGCTGGCGATCGACTCAGCCGTTTCAACTTGAATGTTTCAGGAGGACACACTTGAATGATTTCGATACCAGGTGGTGGGTTGTTGATCAGCGCTAAGGTCTGATTGTAGCGAACTTCACGTGTCAACATAGGTTCAATTAATCCGGGCGTTTCTTTCAACATCCTCCTAGTTAGGGCGCTGAATTTTCCTCTTGGCTTTTGATAGCTTGCGGGCTGACTGCGTAAAACCATAATCTTTTTGGCTCCTCGCTTTATTGCTTCTGCAACAGGAAGTGCGTCTGAGACGCCACCATCAACGTATTGAATTCCGTTCAGTGATACGCCATTTCGGTAAAGTACAGGCAGTGCGCTGCTGGCTTTCATTGTTTCTGCCAAGTCGTCGACATCAGGAAGGTGGTACTCCGCTTGCCCATTGTCTTGACGCGTCACGCCTAAAAAGAAGGGTCGTGAATCGGCTTTGAGCGCAGATTTATCGATGCCAAGTTCTTCGAGGGTGACATTCCACATCCAGTCTAAGTTCATCATATCACCACCACGTAGAAGTTGAGATGGAGAGATAAATTCTTTTCTTAAGCTGTAATCGAGGTAGATTTTTAAGTTACGTCCGGGCATTTTAGCTAAGTAGGCAGCCAAGTTGCTAGCACCCGCAGACACTCCCCAAAAGCTATCAAATGGAGAGAACTCGCTAGCAAGAAAATGATCGAGTATGCCGCATGAAAATACGCCTCGCATGGCTCCACCTTCGACAATCAATGCTCGAGAGCCTACTTTTTCCATCACTTCGCTCCACTCTTTATCAATCGGATAATAGCGTGCAGCTTAACGCATAATGGTTTTATACCCAAGTGGGCCAAAGGTCTAGGTTGCGTTCCTTTGAATAAAAAGGGCATCAACGGATGCCCTTGTCACTTTTAGCCTATGGAATTGCGGGTAATTGAGTCGCTAATTTAGTGAAGGAGACCGAGCCAATTAGCCCCCTTACATAGAGCCATACCTGTAGTCCCATACTGATCGTTGTTGGAATAGTTTGATGATCACTTGTTAAATAGGCATACGAACACTATCCAGAGCGTTGTAAGCAAAAGTAATGGGGTGAATACTTTCTGGATAGAAGCGCCATCAGTTAAATTGTAAATTTTGATGGATTCATAATAGAACGCTCGTTTGAATTCTTTGAAGCTAATGTCGCTCTTCGCATGCGACTGTTCATAGTGCTGGTGCGCAGCGTCCGATAGCTGGTATT
Source organism: Vibrio sp. 1288 (assembly GCF_033344475.1). Taxonomy (NCBI): domain Bacteria; kingdom Pseudomonadati; phylum Pseudomonadota; class Gammaproteobacteria; order Vibrionales; family Vibrionaceae; genus Vibrio; species Vibrio sp. 1288. The sequence continues at coordinate 165,924 of NZ_JAWPOX010000004.1, read as the reverse complement.
CCAAGTCTTGGAGCTCGTACTCCTTGTTAAAAAACGCATCCCAAGCCGAAAGGCGGGCTATCGTTTTAGGAGATGGATCCCCATTTAGTTTCTCTAGACGCTTAGCATAAGCTGCTTGATATTTATCCACGGTATATTCCTGTCTGAATAGACGTTGAGTTAGAACATATGTAAAAAGAAAAATAAGTAATAAAAGGTTTTTTACGTTCTATACCTGTGATAAATGCTAAAAAGTTCAATGCTCTAGCACTCCGATGTCGCAAATGATATTGATGGAATTGCTGTGCGACAAATAAAATAATTACTCTAGATAACAACGAATTTTTGTTGTTTTTTAAAAAAACTGATCATGAGATTGAGTGGGGAGTTTTACCGAGAAGAATTTCGCTACTGTAACTGTCTATATTTACTCAAAAAGAGAAAATCTTAGAAGCTTTCTTTGATTGATGTGAGATATTTTAGGTCGAAAAGCATTAATTTTGGCTATGCTTATAGTTCGTCTTTTTTGTTGTTGAACTCTACTTCGAGGGGGAAAGAACCCATATTTCGAGCATAGGATAGCTCGCTTTTTCGTTACGTCGTTCTTGGAGTTTGAATCAGTGACGACGCTATGAGTCTAGCATCTTGAACTCACTTGGGTGTATTGATTAATTATAAAAGTAAAGCAGTGCTGAGCTAGGATAAACTTCAACGTAAAGGTGACGGTATGAATATACAATCAGCCATTATTGAATATGCGATAGCGATTATAGGCTTACTTTTGACGGGCGTTACCCTCTGAGCATGACTGCCCAGAGGATAGAAAGCGCATTAGCTTTTTGCTAACGATTGATGTTGTATCGAGCCATTGCAGCTTCTTCTGACGATACAACCGTTTTACCAATTGGTGCGAGTGAAATAACCGCTAGCTTGAGGTGTTGGAGCGCAAACGGAATGCCGATTATGGTGACAAAGCATGCTGCGGCAGAAAGTACGTGACCGATAGCTAACCAAAGGCCTGCAAATACAAACCAAAGGACGTTACCAATAACGCCGAGCGGACTCGTGCCAATGTCCATTTCATTGGTCAATTCATCGCGTGAGATGGCCTCTTTACCGAATGGGAAAAAGGAAAAATTACCCATAACGATACACGCACGCCCCCAAGGTATTCCGATGATGCTAATAAAGGCCAAAATACCAAAAAACCACCATAGCAACCCCATAAATACGCCACCAAATACAAACCAAATGATGTTACCAAGTGTTCTCATTCTATTTCCTTTATTCTTGAATGTGATGATTCAGATACCTGAGAGCACCGTAAAACAAATCTAAACCGTCTGTTTTGTCGATGTGTGCTTTTGTGCCCTCATTCACCTGATTGATAGAATAATCGCAGTAGTCTTAACAGAGAATGAATGCCTTCCTTAAGGCAAGTCTTTTTAGTATAGAGCGTAATACTCAATCAAGCATATAGCCAAGAATCGCATTATCTAGAGACAACTTTCTCGAGATATTGACAAATTTGCTCTGCCAATCGATGGCTGGCAATGTTGCGTGTTACTACTTCATCAGCAATATTTCCAGACTCAACGACGCCAAACCAATCGAGCAACATCGAGTGGAAACCTTTACTCGTCAGCATTGGCGTCCAGTCTTTCAAATTGATTTTTTGCTCTTGGTTAGCTTGCCATAGTTTGCCTTCAACGAAGGAGTCGAACTCAACTGCCTTGTTTGCATAACAAGCTTGAACGCGCTCTGTAGTGATACCGAAGTGGCGATTCATCGAGGCGTGGAGCAAAGTATCTCCATGTTGCCACTGAATATCTAAACGCGCCAACTGACCACCTTCAAGTTGATGAGTTACATAAGCATCTTTTAGATCTGCTTTGGCTGTGACGTTAACGCTGTCTAATGGGTGAATAAAATCATCAAATATAAAGGTACGAACATCCCCCGGTAGTTGGTGACGGTTCTTTTCCCAGCGTAGCGACTTTAAGTCAGATATGTTGCCTTGCTGCACTTGTGGCATATGTTGGTTATAAAGTGGAATGTGACGACGGTTAAAGCCCACATAGAGTGGCTGTCTCTCTTTTTCGGCAATATCGTACAGCTTTTCGACGTCATCAGCACTGTTCGCTAATGGTTTGTCGACAAAGGTTGGGATTCCATGTTGCAGAAAAAATGCCGCTATTTGAAGGTGTACGCTTGTTGCCGCATGAATCATGACGGCATCGACGCCAAAGTGCAGAAGTTGTTGGTAGTCCTGGCAGATCTCTGAGATTCGATACTGCTTAGCCAGGCTCTCAAGTGTGTTTGGGTTGCGGGTACAAAATACAAGTTCGATATTTGGAAGCTGAGTGATAACAGGAAGGTATGCTTTCTGAGCGATATCCCCTAGACCAATAATACCAATTTTCATCCTAGTCCTTATCTCGATGTATGGATCGCGGACTGTCAGTATAACGCTTGGCGCGGCGATGAGTTTAAATACCTTGTTAGAAAAAGCCTGATTCACACTTTGAGCCAGGCTTTATTGAATGGTTTAGGAAACGGCTCGGCAGGCTTTGAATATATCTAACTTGCTATCGTAGGCTTGAGTTTGTACATCCATAATGCCTAATAAAGAGTGGAACACGTTATCATGTGAGTATTGGCCTGCATTCTGTGCTTGTTTATACAAACAGTCGGTATTGATCTGCTTCGCTTGTTTAAAGCCCGAAGACAGCCACATAATCAAAGGAACACGTTTTTGGAAATCTGGTGCAAGGCCATAAGGCATACCATGTAAGAACAATCCGTTTTCGCCTAGTGACTCACCGTGATCCGATATGTAAATTAGCGCGGTATTATACTCAGACTCTAACGCTTTAAGTTTTTTGATGGTTTCTGCCAATACAAGATCGGTGTAGCGTATTGTATTGTCATATGTGTTCACTATTTGTTCGATGCTACAGTTTTCGATGTCTGCACGTGGACAGTCTGGTTTAAAGAAGGCGTTGTCTCTTGGGTAACGCTGAAAGTAGGTCGGACCGTGGCTTCCTATAAGGTGCATGGCGACCACTCGGTTACCGTGCATATCCGCGACTTCCTGATCAAAATGATCTAATAGCGCCATGTCGTAACAAGTTTGGCCATTACACATAGGGTTTACTTGCTTTCGATCCACTTCAATTTTCTTGATCTTGTGGGCTACTTCTTTATCCCCACCGTCATTTTCTTTCCAAATGAGGTCAACCCCAGCGCGCAGCATTATATCGAGAGCATTGTCCTGGTTATCCGCTTTGGTGCGTTCAAACTCGTTTCGCGTGAGCTGTGAAAACATACAAGGCACAGATACAGCAGTCGCGGTGCCACAAGACGCGACGTCTTGAAATGAGATAACATCCAGTTTACTAGTATAAGGGTTTGTCTCTCGTGTATAGCCATTGAGTTGGTAGTTCTGCGTTCGAGCGGTTTCTCCTACGACAAAAACCAGTAGTGTTGGTTTGCGCTGTGCTTGCTGTACGGCGCTATCTGACTGCTTTGCATCTGTGCCGATTTCTCGATATGGCTCTGGCGTGGTGAAATATTTCTCCTTCACATACCCGGTCGCGCTGTAAACGAACTGGGTGGGTATGATGATTTTTTTTAGGTGGCTATTGTTGCGCCCTACAGATGCGTAGTCTTGATAGTACACGCTGGCAATGACGGCGATGACAGCTAGCGACGACAGCATCGATACTAATTTGGTAACAGAGAAGTACAGTAATTGGTGACGTTGAGATTGCAGCTTGACCTTAAAGATAATTATCGCTGGGATAACTCCCATAATCAGCGTCCAAATTACAGAGTGAGCACTCAGGTAAGAACTCGCCTCGCTCGAATCGGTTTCAACAATATTGGCAATCATTCCAGAATCGAAAAGTGTGCCATAGTTATAGCTTGCGTAGCTCACCATACTTGAAACAATGATTAAAATTATAAAGAACGGCTTGCCGATCCAAGGCCAACTAAATAAATTAAAAAGGAAATTGAGCGCGGCAAGAAAGAAAATTGGTATTGTGATAATAAATCCAATCTTGACATTATCTAAGTGTGTAAAGATGCCGATCAGTTCTTTATAAATAGGGATGTTTACGACGAGAGCGAAATACAGCGCCAACAGGAAAGTAAAGGTAACGTAAGAGATACCTCTCTGTTGTAAATCATGTGTCTTCATAATGAGTGTCTTGAATAAAAATTAGAGCAAGAACGAAGCCCAAATAAAAAGGGCAAGAGTTAACGCAACAAATACTGCTGCTGAACCAATATCTTTGGCTCTACCACTGAGCTCGTGCCAGTCATCGCTAACACGGTCGACAACCGCTTCTACGGCGGAATTAATGAGTTCGACGATCAATACCAAGAACAGGCTACTGATCATCAGCACTCTTTCGTATGTGGTGACAGGAAGGAAAAAAGCACAGACGGAAAGCACCAAGGCGAGAATCAATTCTTGTCTAAAAGCGGCTTCGTGTGTCCATGCGGCTTTCAATCCTTGAAATGAATAGCCGGTCGCATCCATGACACGGCGTATACCTGTTTTACCTGGCTTCAAAATATGACCTTACTATTTAAGCATTGGGATGGAACACATATCCCAGAGAGGTAACGAGATTAATCGTTACAGCGTGAAACATTTGTGAATAGAATCCATCGCGCGATAATTTAAGAAAAGTGCTTATTTAATCAAGATCGTAGACGGTATAGCCTTTGTTCTGGAGACATTTACGCAATACGAGAGATTGGGTTTTGGTTGAATCATTTGTTCCACTCAAAGCACCAGCTCCAGCTCCTACAGCACCGCCGGCAGCAGCACCGACAGCCGCTCCACCTAATCCGTCTTCTAGCGCACCAGCAGCTGCGCCGATCAATGCGCCTGTAACTGCCCCATTAGTGGCTTCAGATTTCGCTGCCTCTGATTTGTCGACATTTTCTGCATAGCCTTGGCAGTAAAGAAAGTCTTGTTCATATGTACTAGGGTCAACATTGGTCATGTCGACGACAGGTTTTTGGTTGTAGGCGCAAGCTGTAAGCGTAGAAGTAAGCGCCATAATCAGGATAAAAGATTTATACATGAGTACTATCCATTTAGTGTGTGAATCTTATGGATTAAATGTACACTGTTTTATTGTTGGGCTCTGTCGCTTGAGTGTATTGAAGTGTCGTCTTCTGTAAACGGGGTAGGAAGGTTAAGTTAACTGTCTGATTTTTTGAGGCTAAGTGTGAAGCAAGCTCCTCCAAGTGGGCTATGGCAAATCGAAACTTCTCCACGTTGAAGCTCCATTATCTGTCTGACAATCGCCAAACCGAGCCCAAACCCGCTCGTCTTTTTGTTGCGAGATTCATCCGCGCTGTAAAATGGTTCGAATAGATGAGGCCAATGCTTTTCTTCAATACCTATGCCATCATCATGAACATTGATGAAGCAGCGGTGCTGATCGTGTTTTATCTCCACTAAAATCTGCTTATCTGCGTACCGCATTGCATTGCGCAGCAAGTTATCTAAGGCTCGCTTTAACAATTTTGGGTCAGCAAACGCGAGAACGTTTTCTGAGTTTACTTCTTGAAGCGAGATAGCGAGCGTAGTCTCTTTTTGCCATCTCTGTCGTAATTCTTTGACTAAGTTGAATAGGACGACTTCTTCTTGAGTTTGTAATGCTGTGTCAGGACGCTCCATCTTTGCGTAGTAAAGCAATTCTTCAACCATTTCTTCCATCTCGTCAATGTCTTCGACGATACTGTAAACATACTTTTTCTGTTGTTCAGTTAAGGTTGAATCCGATAACAAATCTGCTTGCCATTGTAAGCGGAAGATTGGGGTACGCAATTCATGTGCAACGGCGTTAGTTAGCATTTTATTGCTAGTGATCAAGCGAGATACTTTATCGGCCATCGTGTTAAAGCTTTTGTTTAACGTCCCAACAGACTTAGCGCTTGAGGTACTAGCTCGAGCCTTGAAGTTACCTGAGGCAAACTCAACGGTCACTCTCTCTAGCTCTCGAATCCGACGGCTTAAGAACCAGATCAACAATATGCAATACAGAGCAAATCCAGCTAAAAAGAACAACCAAACGATATTGTCATCAAAGTTGGCAGCTTTAACCACAGGGCTATTCGGATTATCGCTCATTTTAAAGATAGGCGTGCTCGCATCTAGGCGGAACCAGATATCCCTTTCTTCATCGTAAGCGACGTTAACGGAGGTATCATTTTCAAACGCCTTTTTGATGTCTGTTGGAAGCTCTTCAAGCGTATGAGGCACCAACAAACGATGGCTTGATGTGGCAAATTGTTCCAACTGTTGTTGAGTATATTCTAATCCGTGTTCTTTATAGATAGGGTAGATCAGATCGTGAAAAGCTTGACCCTCATGCTCTTGTAACAGGTAGTCATAATCTGTGTTGATCTCATAAACTAAGAACTCGTATCCCCACAAGCTAGCCATAAACAGAATGATAAGGCCAACAAAGCTTTCCAGATAAATCCGTCTCATTATTCATTCCATGCATCAGGCATAAATAGGTAGCCTTTGCCGCGAACGGTAATGATTTTTTGTGGTGAGCAAGAAGCATCGCCTAGCTTCTTTCTCAGTGTCACTATGCGATTATCAATGGTGCGGTCTGTTCCATCGTATTCAATACCACGCAGTGTTTTGGTCAGCCACTCGCGTGATAGTGTTTTTTCAGCATGCGTTGCAAGAACCCACAACAAATCGAACTCGCCGTCTGTCAGCGCAATTTCTTCTTGGTTCATTACGCACGATTTACGCAATCGGTTTAAACACAGAACACCAATTTGTAGGCCGTTTTCGGACTCGGTAGGCGCCGCCTCTTTTCTTCTTAATAGCATGCGAATACGAGCCAGCAATACGCGAGGTTTGATGGGTTTAGTAACAAAGTCATCTGCGCCTATTTCTAATGCGGCGACATGATCGAAGTCATCATCACTTGCTGTTAGCATCAACACTTTGCCTTTGTAGCATTCTCGGATTTGACGACATACACTCAGACCATCTTGTCCGGGTAGCATCAAATCTAACAGCACCACGTCTGGTTGTGTGTCAATAATCGCATTAGGTGCGTCCGTCCCATTGTCGATACATTTGACCTGAAAACCTTGTTCAACAAAATACTCTCCCAACATAGTTTGTAATTTGGGATCGTCTTCCACAATGATTAGAGATGGTTTGATTTGTTGTGCGTTCATTTAAGTGATGTATACAATATTTAATATCAATGGAACTTAAACAAATTTACGAATTATTTCAAATAAAGCTTTCTCAGAATAAGGTTATCGGATGAGTTAATTGGATAAAATTGCCAATTAATAATTTAAATCTAATCACCTATCACATTTAGAGAGATGCAAAAAGGCGCAACGTTTGCGCCTAGGTATGGAATCTTAAAGCGAAATTACCGCTTATTCGGTGGTACACACGACGCTGTTGTCGCTGCCAAATGCATTTGGAACGTAAGCATCAGCTTGTGGGTCATTTTCCCACTTCGCGTCATCGAGCAAGTAACGGAACTGAACATTCTGCGCTTTAGGTAAGCGGGTTTTAAATTTAAACTGACGACTTTTCTTCACTAATTTCATCGGTTCTGGCTGCCAGTTGTTGAAGTCTCCAGCAATTTGGACAGAGTCCCACTGATCTTTATCTAGCTCGAACGTGACTTCGACTTCATCTTTTGTCTTAAAGAATCTTTTTTTAAGCATTGATCTTTCCTTGTTCGTACAAAAACCGTTCTAACTATTACTCGTGTTTCATAATGATTTCAAGTTTTATCGAATTGTTGCTGGTATCTGATGAGGGGAGTATCCGAACGGTGAATAGCTCGTTGTGCTGGTTTCGTGTACTGAGGGAGCGTTAGAGAGAAAATTCACTAGCCTAAAATGGTCAAAGAACAGAGTTTGTTAGCGAGCCGAGAGTCCGTATCTTGAAGTCAAATCGTTATCATGTATTATCTTAAATCACCATTTTCCTTGATGTAGCTATGTTGAAGTTTAACCGTACATTGTTGACTGCGATAGTTTGCTTAGTTGCTATGCTTTTGAGTAGTGTCGCTCCTGTGGCGCAGGCTTCCGCTCCGATGAAAACAATTGAAGTACGCGATCTTATTGTTCAACAGGCTGCTCTGCACAAACAACTTGGCGTCAATGACGACTGCGTAGAATCACATCACGATGAGTCAGCCATCAATAAGGCACAACAATCTCACACGAGTTGTAGCTCTTCCTGCATGGTCAAAATTCCCGCCAACTTATCTCAAAACGACTTACTGCTTCTTCCTTATAGCCTTGCCTTGATTGATAGGCCTCTAGTCGAAAAAGTAGTGACAGTGATCACCAAACTTTATCGTCCTCCGATTGTTTAATTCCTCATCTCAAATTACTTGGGGTTTCCCCCTTTTTACCAAATGAAATGATTTGGCATTTGAATGCCATAAGGAAATAAACAATGAAAAAACTACTTGCCTTATGTAGTGCACTTTTACTGACTTTTACCGCTCATGCAGCGCAATTTGAAGAAGGGAAGCACTACAAAGTTCTGGATGTTAAGAAAGCATCGAAACCTGTTGTGACGGAATTCTTTTCTTTTTATTGCCCACATTGCTACAAGTTTGAGTCGCTTATTGAGCGTTTAAAACCTGCTCTGCCAAAAGAGGCAAAGTTTGAAAAGGTACATGTGGGGTTCATGGGCGGAGATATGGCGATTCCGATGGCCAAGTCCTACGCGACGATGGTGTCGCTAGGAGTTGAAGATACAATGATTCCTGCTATGTTTGCCCAAATTCATCAAAAGCGACAAGCGCCAAAAGACGAAGCTGAGCTGAAACAGCTGTTCGTTGATAATGGCGTCGAAGGTAAGAAGTTTGATGCGGCGTACAATAGTTTCGCCGTAAACTCAATGCAGAAAGGTTTTGATAAGCAATTCTCTGCCAGCACGTTGAGAGGGGTTCCGGGTGTGGTTGTGAACAATAAATACATTGTTTTGGCCAACGAAATTCGTACTTACGACGAGTACAATCAATTAGTTAACTACTTATTGACGCTGTAACTGTAAATAGCATTGAAGCTTAAAAATGGCGACGGTAGAGTCGCCATTTTTTATGCTTATCACTTTCGTATTATCTAAGAACGCTTGTACATGCTTGAGTCGGAACACTAGTCATAAATATGGCATGCGGATAAAACAAGCTAGCAGCAGTGATTGCAACATTACATGGCTGAGCAATCGTGGTTTTAATCACATTGGTAAGCACGGCTCCTGTATTATTTACTGTTTGAGCGGCGGCTTGTTGTGCTTGGTAAGACACGCAACCTGTCGTTGCATTGATCATCGCAGTGCTAAACAAAAGTTTGCGAAAAAACATATTCATATCCTTTGTGAATGCTTTGAATTACTTATATGTGGATTGGTTCATAAATGAAACAAAACAGTGTTCAAAATATGTGTGCATTCACGAAATGAACATTGTTTTATAAAAAGACGTTTTTTTGTGATCTTAGTACTGGACAGACCAGGTTATGAAACTAAAGCCAATCCGTGCATTACGATTACGCCGAAGGTCAGTTTGCTCCTCATTCCTTGATATCCCTTGGGCTCGGCGTCTTGTTCGACTTTCCTCACGAGCTTTTCTGCATACCAAACAGCAAGGTACCCAATTGCTAAGAGTAGGGTTGCGACTGCGTAATGTTTGTGGCCCTGCAGTAATGCGCCCCAAGCCAGTAAGACAAAAAGGTTGCTGAGAATTAATATATTTCGGCTAAGGCGATGGTAGTAATGCTCAATGCCATTACCCCAAAGGATGCCGGATAAAAAACTTAATATAACGGCGCTATATGCGATGAAAAATTGCTGACCACTTAAATTGAAGAATGAGATGTCAGTGAAAATCAGCCCTAAACTAAACACAAATGGAACCAGGCCTAAGTAACCGAGTTGTAGCATGGTTGAGCGTGTTGTCATGGTCGTCACCTTATAATTGTTGCTCTATCATATTGGTAAGCGTAGTACTTGTCGGTGATGTGGAGCTTGGAAAAGTAGCAATAACTTTACCTTCAGAGCTAATTAGAAACTTGTAGAAGTTCCATTTTGGTTTTATGCCTGCTTGGTTAGTAATCTGGTTGAAGACTGGGTTCGCATCTACACCTAATACTGAAGAGCGAGCCATCATTGGAAAGGTGACCCCGTAATCGAGATAACAGACTTTCGCTGTGTTTGTTTCGCTTCCTCTATCTTGTCGAAAGTCATTGCTCGGGAAACCGATAACGGTGAAGTTTTGGTCTTTGTAAGTTTGATAGATGGTTTCTAACTGTTCAAACTGAGGAGTGAAGCCGCACTGGCTTGCTGTATTGACGATTAGTAGTGTCTTTCCCTTAAAGCTTTCGCATAGATCGACTTCTTCCGTTGAGTTTAACAACCTTTGCTTACCTTGAAGAATATCAGGGCACTCAGATGCAAGAGCAAGCGAATTCATGGAGAGAAAGCTAACGAGAGCGGCGAAGTTCAGTAATCCTTTCATGGTGTTGTTCCCCTTGTTTTCAATAAGTATAACTACTTAAGTGCAAAGAGGAACGATCAAAAAAGCCGCACAAATGCGCGGCTTTTTCAAGAGCTGAGATCTGACTATGCCAGTTTCAACTCGAACTGGTTCAGGTACATTACCATGTCTTCAATCGTCAGTACCGGCATGTTGTGCAGGCGACCGAATGCTACGATCTCCGGTGCCTTTGCCATCGTGCCATCTGGATTGGTCACTTCACACAGTACGCCAGCGGGTTGAAGCCCTGCCATTTGCATCAGATCAATCGTACCTTCTGTGTGACCACGGCGAGTCATTACACCACCTGGACGTGCGCGCAGAGGGAATACGTGACCCGGGCGAGCAAGATCTTCCGGTTTTGCGTGCGGGTTTGCCGCCGTTTTAATGGTCGTTACGCGGTCTGCTGCTGAAACACCCGTTGTTACACCAACTTTCGCTTCAATAGAAACCGTAAATGCGGTTTGGTTTGCGCTGTTGTTGTTTACCACCATTGGAGGCAGTTCCAGTTTGTCTGCTTGAGCATCTGTTAAGCACAAACAAACGATGCCGCTACATTCGCGGATCATCAATGCCATTTGCTCGTTAGTGAGGTGCTCGACTGAATAAATGATATCGCCTTCGTTTTCGCGATCTTCATCATCAAGAAGCAGTACTCCACGGCCTTCTTTTAAAGCGATAAGTGCGTTTTCAACGCGAGTAATTGGGTCGCCGAATTCGGCAAGTAGTGATGACTGATTCATGGTTAACTCCTAAATTTCACCAGAATCAGGGCGGTATGAGAGATCGCCGTAAAATACGATCAAAAAGAAGTGCACCAGCATTCTTAGCGATCTGACTCGCTATGCTGGTGTATTCTTATTCTCTTTCATCCGGACTATAACCGTCGGCTCTGGCATCTCACCAGATCTGCTGACCTCGACGAATCGAGCGCTCGCGGGCTCACTTGAAAAAGTATACCGCCGGTGGGGAATTTCGCCCCGCCCTGAGAACAATTAAAAATGTACCACTTCATCCAAGTTGTGAAGAAGTGGAGCTAGGATAGTACTGCGAACTGAATAGCTTGGAAAGTCGATTCCATCTGTATGATGGAAAAGTGTGCTATCGACGGAAATAATCTGTGCGAATAAAGTGATCAATCTGCTGCGGCACGAAGGTGTTGTAAATCAGGCTCGTATGCGTTTGCTTCACTTCGATATGATCTTGCATACCGTCCAGTCTTGTCTCTTCCACGGTAACGGTACCGTCCGACATGGTGTTGTCATTACGGATCAACAATGGGCGAGCACCAATCGGCATCGTTCCTGCGATACTGCCGAGTTTTTGAGGGAGATCCCAAGCGTCATCATGTTTGTTTAATCCGTGGTGTGGCGAATTGCCTAAAATTGTACCCAATCCGAGATCTTGAATTCGGCCTACAATGGACGCGCCTTTAAGAGGCGAACCGATAGCGACAACATGAGAGATTAAGTTAGTGCTCGGTTTTCTGTTGGCGAGATAGCGCTTAATCATCAAGCCTCCCAAGCTGTGTCCCACGAGCACGTTTGTGGTCAGTGGATTAAGCGAATGATCAATAGAATCAAACAGTGAAGACTCATCGATAGCAACAGTGTTATAGCTGAGTACTTGCGTTTCGTATCCGAGTTTTCTCAGCTTTTGGCTAAGAGGCTGCATGACCAGCCCATGCATATAAAGACCATGTAAGATGATGATTTTCATAATACCTCCTAGATTTATGACGTCGTAGATATCCTACTCTAATTGACAAGAAACTACTTGTGCTTTGTGGTGCATATTTACGTTTTGCTGCAAAGTTTGACTGCTGTAGCAAGCGACTCAGCCCAGTAAATCCTGTACTTGTTGTTGCAATTGATGACGATTTAAAGACGCAGGACTTAACACTTCACCGATAACAACATCCACTTTTGACCAAAAACGAGTCGGTCGTTTTGTGAGAGCATGTCCGCCTTTATGGCTGAAAAAAGAACCCCAAAGCCCTTTTAACGCCATAGGGATGACAGGAACAGGGTTACGTTCAAGGATTTTCTCTACACCAGGGCGAAACTCACCCAATTGACCGTTAGACGTTAAACGACCCTCAGGGAAGATACAGACAACCTCACCGTCGTAAAGTGCTTGTTCAATCTGTTCAAATGCTCGTCGGTAAGTGTCGGCACACTTACGTGGAGAACAGATCGGGATAACACCGGCATGACGGAATACATATTTAAGAACAGGTAGCTCGCTGATGGACTTGTCCATCACAAAACGAACCGGGCGAGTAGAGGTTCCCATCAAAATCAACGCATCGACATAGCTAACATGGTTAGCCACGATTAACACAGCACCTTGTTCAGGAATATGTTGACGCCCCTTTACAGACACACGATACATACAATGGCTGAGTAAATAACTGATAAAGCGTTGTGTGAATTCCGGTACTTGACGATAGACATAGACTGCCACGAAGAAGTTACCTATTGCCATCATGGCAAACAGTTCCACAATAGAAAGCTCTAGTACGCTGAGTACAACGATCGAAACCAAAGCAGACACCACCATAAACAATGCATTCATGATGTTGTTAGCAGCAATGGCACGTGCACATTCCCCTTTGTTTGAACGCGATTGGATGAACGCATAAAGAGGAACAATAAAGACACCGCCGCTTACACCAACAAGGAACAGGTCAATCATGACGCGCAGATGTTTTGATTCAGCAACGAAGCTTTGCACATCATAAAAGTGCACCGGAAGTGATGGATAACTTGGGACTGCCCATAGCAAGTCGACGCCAAACACTGTCAGTCCAAGGATACCGAATGGCAAAATACCAAGCTCAACGTGGTTGAAAGAGAGCTTTTCACACAACCAAGAGCCTGTAGCGATACCAATGGAAAACAATGCCAACAGTAAAGAAACGACAGTACTGTCTGCAAACAAATGTTCGCGTGCGAAGTTAGGGAATTGAGTTAGGTAAGTCGCACCCATGAACCAGAACCAACTGATGGCAAGAATAGACATCCAGATGCCTCTCTGCTTTTTTGCCACTTTTAACGTGTTCTTTAAACCAGAAATCGGTTCAAACTTCGCTTTGTCATTTGATTGGCTAGGCATCGTTGGAATATTCACGCTGCTCATGAACCCAAGCAAAGACAAGGCAATCACGGTACAAGAAGCAATCAAGGTACCATTAGGAATGGCTAGCAGCAGGCCTGCGCTAAGAGTACCTATAAGAATCGAAAGAAACGTGCCCATTTCAACCCAAGCATTTCCTTTAACAAGCTCATTTGGTTTGAGCGCTTGTGGTAACAAGGCGTATTTCACGGGACCAAAATAGGCCGATTGAGTGCCTGTCATAAACAGCAGAACCAGCATCAGCATGGCACTTTGGGTGGCAATAGCGGTTGCTGCGCAAGACATGATAGCTAGTTCGATGAGCTTTAGACGTCGGATTAATTTGGCTTTGTCCATGCTGTCAGCGACGGCACCAGCATGCGCTGAGAATAGAAAGAAAGGTAGGATGAATAAGCCTGCCGCCAAATTAACGAATAGATTGACGGATATTGGTAGGTTATCAATTTGGCTGTATGTCACCATCAATAACAGAACGTTTTTGTAGATGTTGTCATTGAGTGCGCCAAGGCATTGCGTCACAAAGTAAGGAAAAAAGCGTTTTGAGAAAAACATACGGGCCCCGATTAAACAAAGTCGAATGAGATGGGAGCACTTTATGCTCAATGAACGATTAAACCAGCTTTCTCTTTCAAGTGACGTTGCATGCCACCAAAAGTAACGAAATTCGTTACTTTTATTTCCATTTGTTTATTGAGTTACTAATTGCGAGACTTATTGGTGAGTTTTCTTTCCCATGGTTCAAATAAAGGGAACGTCCAGCGACGCATCGCAATAATCAGAGAGGTGCCGTGTTTTTCGTCCATATCGAGAGAGCTATCACTTTGGCAAGCCTGATAAAACTCATCGATGACCTTTTGCAGTTTCTGTTGTAGCTTCTTGTTGGTTGGTACACTCATCAATCCTGTTGCCATGGAGAACTTTTCATCTTCACCAGAAAAGTAACTTTGGAAAAAGGCGTCTTGAACTTGCTGTTGGAAGAACCGTTGAATAGGGCCGCCCATCTGCCACTTAAATGTCGGAGATATACGCAAACGAATTTTGTTATTTGGCTGCAAGTCGATGATGTTCAGCCGATCCAAATGAGCAAGCTTTTGCACCAGTTCCAACTCATTGAAGGTATATTGCTGAACGATTTGTTCAAACTGATAGCCATTTACAACACAGATCGCCACGAGCAGCAGGGCTTTATCGTCAACCAGCTGCTTTTCTTGCTCTAACGTTAGAGACTCTAGACCTTTATTGTGCGCAGCCGCGAGCTTAAATAGTTCCGCCATTTCTAAACCAATCAATTGGCAAATTCGTTCTAAGCGCTCAAGGCTAATGTGCTGACCTTCAGCGAGTAAACGTTTGACGCTTCCTTCACTTAAATTAAGGTGTTGTGCAACATCCGCATAATGCAGCCCAGCTAACTTTAGTTGGCGTTTAAGCTCTTTAATTAACGTATAGCTTTCTGACATTTACGCTGTTACCTCGTCGTGTAACTGCTCTAGGTACGTTTGCATAAAGGTTTTGCGTTTTTGCGCTTCGCGTCTCGCTGACTCCGTGTTCATGGTTTCAGCGATTTTGAATAACTTGGTTTGAAAGTGATCCAGAGTGAATTGTTTATCGTTAAGTTCACGTTCTTCGGCAAATATATCGCTGTCGTTGTAAAGTTGCGCGTTAAATTGAGTGCTGACTTGAATGCATCGCGTCACGCCAATTGCGCCTAAAGCGTCCAGACGGTCGGCATCTTGGACGATTTTAGCTTCCAACGTATTTGGCCTGATGTTTGCGCTAAAGCTGTGTGCCTCTATCGCATGAGCAATGGCATCATGATATTGCTGCGGATAATCGATACTCTCTAAAAATGCGACCGCTTTTTTGGCTGCGATGATTGAGCTCTCTTTGCGATTTGGGTGATCTTTCGGGTAAGTAAAGCAATCATGCAAATAGGCAGCCGGTAATACAATCGCGATGTCTGCATTTTCTTCTTTGCAGAGCTGTTTCGCTGTTTTGACCACGCGTTTTACGTGTTTTAGATCATGAGCTGCATCTACTTGCATCTCTTGCTGCATAAATTCCAAAAATTGCGGTTCTATCTGGCTTAATGACGTCATGGTTCATATCTACAACTAAAATGAAGTCAGAAGTATGCCCAACGCTTAGAATAATTTCCAAGTGCGATGGTGTAATTGAGATTCAGCCACCAGAACCTTGTGCAACGTTTGGTACTCAGCCGTTTTATATGGCCTTTCAATGTGTTCAGTGGTTTATGAGACAAGAATAGACAGAGCGAGCAGTGATGTTTACCAGTAGAAAAAAGGCCTGACGATGTCGTCAGGCCTTTTTCGTTTCGCCGATCTTTTTAGCGTTTGAACGTTACTTGCTCTACTTGTTCAAGATGAATATGAGTTGTCGCAGGCTGTGTTTCTGCAATCACTTTACCGTGACGAACAGAGTAACGAACCGGCACTTGGCGACGTACTGCGTCAAAACCATTTTCTGCGGGAAGAATCAGTAAACTACCAGGTTTGCCTTCTTCAATGCCGTGCTTATCTTGAATGTTCAGTGTACGTGCTGAATTGGTGCTGATCAGATCCAGTGAGTTGTTGATTTGGTCGTAACCCATCACCTGGCACACGTGCAGACCCATATGCAGCACTTGCAGCATGTTTGCAGTGCCTAGTGGGTACCAAGGGTCAAATACATCATCGTGTCCAAAGCAGACGTTGATGTTGGCATTCAGCATCTCTTTCACTCGTGTTACGCCGCGACGTTTTGGGTAATCATCAAAACGGCCTTGTAAGTGAATGTTCACCAATGGATTTGCCACGAAGTTGATACCGGACATGCGTAATAAACGGAACAGGCGAGATGCGTATGCACCGTTGTAGGAACCCATCGCTGTGGTGTGACTGGCCGTGACTTTATTCCCCATATCAAACTTGTGCGCTAATGCTGCCAGTGTTTCAACGAACCGAGATTGTTCGTCATCGATTTCATCACAATGCACGTCGATCAGGCGGTCGTATTTTTTCGCTAACTCGAATACGTAGTGCAGCGATTCAATGCCATATTCGCGTGTGAATTCAAAGTGTGGAATCGCGCCAATCACGTCCGCACCTAATTTGACGGCTTCTTCTAGCAGCTCTTTGCCATTTGGGTAAGAGAGAATTCCTTCCTGCGGGAAGGCGACGATTTGGATATCTACCCATTCTTTCATCTCTTCACGCACTTCTACCATCGCTTTTAGGGCAATTAGGGTAGGGGCTGAAACATCGACGTGGGTACGAACGTGTTGTACGCCGTTTGCTATCTGCCATTTTAAGGTTTGTTTTGCGCGCGCTTTCACGTCTTCAATCGACAGCATTTCTTTGCGCTCAGCCCAACGTTCAATACCCTCAAACAATGTGCCAGAGATGTTCCAGCTTGGCTCACCTGCGGTTTGAGTTGTATCTAAGTGAATGTGTGGCTCGCAGAAAGGCGCAACCGCCATACCGCCTTCAGCATCGATGATGTCACCGTTATGACTAAGCTCCACATCGTTGCTTTCAATGCGCTTGAATTGACCATCTTCAATCAAAATTTGCTGCAGACCTTCTTGTCCTTTTAGCGTTACGTTTTTGATCAGTAGTGTTGTCATGATGGTTCCTTACGCTGGCTGTGTAGCCAGTGCTTTTTTGTTGAGAATAGGATTAAGAATCAGGAAGCTAATTGCGCCGCCAAGTACAGCGTTAATCGGCACTACGCCAGGCAGGAAGTGTCCCGCACCAACGCCAATCACGACAGCGATAATGCCAGCCCAGTTAACGTTTTGGAATTGGGCGGCTTCAAAGTTTGCGTAGCGTTTACGGTTCGTGAAGAAGTCAGCGATGATCACACCGCCAATCGGTGGAATTGCCAAAGATAAGAAGGTCAGCCAGCCAACAAAGTTATTGTAGAGCCAGAGAGCGCAAAGTGTGCCAACAAGACCGTTCGCCATTGAGATGTATTTACTTGGTAAGCCTGTGATGTTGGAAAATCCAAGACCCGATGCGTAGAGCGCGTTGTCGTTGGTCGTCCAGATGTTCAAGCCAAGAACGATGATAGCTGGAATAAGAAGACCTTGCGCGATCATCACTTCAGAAATGTCTGATTGACCCGTCACCGACGCACCTGCCGCGCCAAAGATAAACATTAACGAGTTACCGATGAAAAATGCCACCATGGTGATCATCACGGCGCTGCGCGGCTTTTTACCAAAGCGTACGAAATCCGCCGTTAATGTACCAGCACTGACAAAAGAGCCGACAACCATCGCGAGAGCTATTGAAAAATCGAGTGGCTCGGTTGGTTGAACTTGTTGTAGTTCGCCAATACCACCAACGCTATTTACTGACTCGATGACAGAGTAGCCGCCAAGTAGCGCAATGGCAGGAACGGCAATTGCTGACAACACCATCAGTGCGGAGATGCCAAAGTAAACGGTCGCGGTCATGAGCAAACCGGATACAAGGATCAACGTGTTGGTATCGATGCCCGTTGCTTTATGCACCGGAATCGCAAACATCGCGACACCAACTCCAAACCACCCGACTTGAGTACCACCAAGAAGAGCGGAAGGAAGCCAAGAGCCTTTAGAACCAAAAGAGAAACGAGCAAGAAGGTGAGTAGAGAGACCAGTAGAAGCGCCGATGTAACCGAGGAAAGAAGTGTAAATACCGAGGATTAGGTTACCGATGAGAACAGCGAGGAAAAAATCATTAAAGGAGAGCCCAGTACCGAGAGAACCCCCAGTCCACATACTTGCGGAGAAAAAAGTGAGTCCTAACATCACCATTGTAAGTGATGCCACGCCTTTTCTGGCCGTGTTGGGAACTGGTCCAAGACTGTAATTATTGTCTCCAGCCATTATTACCTCCGCACATTGAAACATTAAATTATAGCACCTGATTTCAGGCAAACGGCGCGTATTATCGTGATGTAAATTTAATAGTCAATGATAAAATTGCAATTTAAACGTTTGCTTGGTTTTTTATGTGTATTTTTTCTTTTAATAACAATGGTTTGGTTTTTAAATTCTAAAAGTGGAAAGTTTGTTTTTACGTATTTTCTATGATTTATAGACAGGTTTTCTATGTGAAATTAATGTTTTGAATTGCTATTTGTTTTTATGGATTAAATTTATCTATAACTCTGGATTGTTCAGTCGATTTCTATTAAAGGAAAACGATTTCATGATGAGGTTTTTGGTTTGGACGTTATTTGTTCTTTTCTTGGGTGTGTTTTCTTGGTTTTATTTTATGTAGGTGATTTATTTTTGTTGAAGCTGGCATTTCTAATGGTTTAGTGGGCGAATATTTGAATTTTATAAACAGTAAACAATCTGTTGTGGGTAAGAAAAGTACAACCGAGCTCGGTCAGAGGATAAGAGGGCAATAGCCACATAAAAAAATAGCCAACCGCAAAGAGTGCGATTGGCTTATATACATGTGAACAAAATCAAGTTCACTAACAACGTCAGTTGGCTAGGTGACCCTCGGCTTAAGAAGGGTCGATTTATATAATGCAGTTACTGTGCCAACTTTAATATGCCCTAAAATACGTAGTTTCTGTGACATGCGTTGCTTAAAGTTTGAGTAATGTTTGCAATTTGCAACTGCGTTATGCAATTTGACTCTATTATGCTAATGATTGATTAATAAACAATGAACCTTTTAAAGCATGACTAAACTCGCCGTTCCTAAAAAGGCGAAAAAACCAACTACATCTGTCACTGTTGTTAGAATCACCGAGCCAGCCAAAGCGGGGTCCAATTTAAACTTATCCAGAATAATGGGAATCAGCACACCAAATAAAGCTGCGGTAATAATATTGACGATAATGGCCAGCGCGATGGTTCCCCCAAGAACCGGAGATTGAAACCACAATCCGGCGAGCCCGCCGATGATTAACGCCCAAGCAATGCCGTTCAGAGAGCCAATACCCAACTCATTTTTCAAAAGCTTGAAGCGGTTACCTGGGGTGATCTGATTAAGCGCCATCGCACGAATCATTAGAGTGAGCGTTTGGCTGCCAGCAATGCCCCCCATGGATGCAACAATTGGCATGAGCACCGCCAAAGCCACCACCTGCGCAATTACATCTTCAAATAGTCCGATAGTGACAGACGCCAAAATCGCAGTAAGCAGATTGATGCCTAACCAAACACCGCGCTTTTGCGAGCTTTTTAATACTGGCGCAAACAAGTCATCGCCTTCATCCATACCTGTACCGGCCATCAAACGTGCTTCGTAGATTTCACGCTGTGTACTCAATGCAAACTGCCAATCGACTTCACCGATCAGTGTTTGGTCTGCATCAGTTACAGGGAGAGCGGGCAGTGTGCTGTGTTCTAATGCCTCTACCGCTTCAGGAAGCATCATTTTACTGTCTAGAACCGTCACTGCCTCAATAACGAGTGTTTTTAAGCGAATATCGGGGTCACCACGTAAGATATCGAAGTAATTGACCGTTCCACGATACTGTTTATTACGATTAATCAGATATACCTGTTGAGGCGTGTCGTAGCTATAGCGCTCCATTAACTGCTTAGCTGTCCCAATCGTAATGTTGAAGGGAAGAGTGATGATCTTACGTTCAGCCCAGTGGCCGAGTTCTTCATCAGCATACTCGTTTGCTTGATCGTAAAGTTCCAACTCATCTTTTTCTATCAACGAGAGCGCTTCGTTTATGATCGACTCTGGTAACGAATCGGCCCATTCGATGAGCGATAAGTTGTCGAGTTTAGCGAGAGTGAGTTTTAGCTCGACTTCAGATAACGCGTTGATGATAGAGAAACGTACGTCCGCACGCATTTCCGTTAACACGTCGATATGTAGCTCTAGTGGTAAAGCTCGCCATAAGCGAACACGATCGTCGATTGGAAAGGCTTCTAGAATCAGGGCAACCGCGCCGGGCTCGAGGCCCGCTTCAATAGATTCATTGAGCGTTGCGACTTGATCCGCTTCTTCGGCTTGGCCAATTTGCTGGATTAGAGTGGAGAGATCTTGAAACTTGCTCACCGAGTACCCCGATAGTTAATTCGTTTTATGGAAGTATGGCATGTTATTGAGATGCACAACTATGCACCTTAACCTTGCTCAAGGTACTTGAAAGTAACAGAAAAACAATAGGCTATTCGCTGTTGATGGTGAGATATGGCTGTACCAATTGGCGAATGTTCACTTTTGCGCCAATACGGGCTGCCAGCAAGTACATTCCGCCGATTTTTCTGTGTAAAAATAGGGCATCTGCTGGTGGAGTATGCCAGTATTCTTGCTCCATGCTTAGAATGGTGCCAGCCTCGCGAAGCTTTTGTGCTAAGCCGCTGGCTTTAAAGTCATAAGGCTCATCAACTAACATCGGTTCACATGCCATTTTCACTAGATCGAGAATCGCTTGGCGTTGGTCTGGAAGGATGGTTTGGCTGAAGAAGCCTATTTGTTCAAGCGCATTATTCAAGCCTTGTTCGTCATTGTTAACGACAGATGCGAAAGCTTGGCGATAACCAGTGCTGAACCGCTCGCTGTACTCTCGAGTGGCCCCGAAATCTAGCAAGCCGATTTGACGAGTGTTTTCGATATATAAGTAGTTGGCGAAATTTGGGTCGGTTTGTACCATCTTAAATTCGAACAGCTCCCTGAACAGTAATTCGAGTAGGCTGTGCATGACAAAATCTCGCGTACTCTGATCATAATGTTCGATTTGCTCAATCGGGCTACCATCAATGAATTCCATCGCGAGAACGGAGTCTGAGCAACTTTCAGTATGAATCTTGGGCACCACAAAATGAGGGTGCTCCTTCAAAGCGTCATGATAACGAATGGCAAATTGTGCCTCTCGTGCGTAATCGGCCTCGTCATGTAGCTGCTTTTTCGCTTCTTCGAGCAATCCTTTGTAGTCGACAGACTCGGGAATCAACCCAACGACCTTGAGCAGTGTACCGACATTATCGACGTCGCTATCGATACTTTTCCGTATGCCCGGATATTGCACTTTGACGGCTAGGTTATCGCCCGCATCGCTGTAGGCTTGGTGCACTTGTCCTATTGATGCACTGGCGATTGGTTTGAAGTTAAATGACAGAAACTCAGCTTTCCAATTCGTTCCTAGCGAACTTTCCATTACTGCGTTGAGTTGTTTTGCAGGCATTGGGTCTGCGTTGGAACGAAGACGGGAAAGAATATCGGCAAGTTCAGGTTCTAAAACATCACCAGCATCCATTGATAGCATTTGACCAAGCTTCATTGCAGCGCCACGCAGGTGAGCAAGTTGGTCAGTTAAGCGCGCGATGTTCTGTGGCGTCAGCAAGAGGTCTTTCGCTTTTGGTTTGTTGCCTTTGGCTATCTGCTTCGTGCCTTCTGCAATCACATTGCCTGCGACACGGGTAGCAAGTGAAGCGAACTTGCTGAATCTTGAGATGCGATGGGTAGGTAGGCTTCTTTCCTTTGCCGACATGAATCTTCTCCGCTATTTACTAACTAATTCTTATACGGGAAAAGGATATGTTTGGATACAAATGAAAAGAAAACCGCCAGCGTAACTGGCGGTTTGCGAGTTTAGATAGAGTAGAAGAAGTACAGTTGAGACTTCATTCGGATGATGATCCCGCGAATCACATCTAAGAAGGCCATGAAGCCTATCGGTTTTTCACCGCTGACCCATGCGAGGCCAACAGAGCCAACAGGGATGTCGTAGCCTTCTGGCTCATCAATCTTAAGACGAACAAAGTGGTGTTTGTTCTGTAAGTTCTTTCCAGTGGTGACACGTACGGAATCATCGAAACCCAGTAGATTACCTTGTGACTCACCTGTTGCTTCAACAATGCCTTCGACGGTCGCTGAGAAGATCTTACCTGGGTAAACGGACGAAGAGAATTCCGCTGGCTGACCCGGTTTGATGTTACGAATCGCTTGGTGGTTCACTCGCATCAGTACGTACTTCTCGTTGGTGTACATATTAATACGTGGCATCGCTGATACGCGCTGACCTTCACGCAGGATAAAGTTAGTTACAAAGCCATCACTAGGTGCATGCACTTTGGTGCTGTTCAAATCCCATTGTGCTTTTGCAATTTGCTCTTCCGCTTGACGCAATTCAGCCTGCTTCGTTTCAACCGCTAACTCCGCTTTATGAATCGCCAGCTTCGCACGTGAAATATCGACTTGTTTCTTCTTGATTTGAGATTCAAGAGTCAACACATTGTGGCGAGCCATGTCTACTGTGCTCGACTGTTTGTCGATGTCGCTTTCCGTGATGGTGTTTTGCACCACTCGGTTTTGCTCAACATAGCGAACTAGCATCTTTTTCTGCAATTTGTAGTCAACTTTCGCCGCTTCCAACTGGCTCTTTGATGTTTCTAGATCTTGCACTAGCGCTTCGTGGTTAGCTTCTTCAATCTCGATGTCGCCTATTGCTGTAGCTAATGCAACGCGAGCAGAATCAGCGGATACGTTCGCTTGATTTAATGCGATGTTGTATTGCGTTGGGTCAAGTTCATAAATGAGCTGACCTTCTTTAACTTGCTGATTCGGCTCAATGTAAATGTGGTCAACTTTACCTTTTACATTGGTTGAATCTGGACGCAATTGGATGTGTGGCGACTGCACGACAGAACCGCCGGATAAATCCATCGGGGTGAAGTTAATCAAACCTACCCAGACGAACATTAGCCAACCCAAGCCGCCAAGATAAGCGAACGATTTGGTTGCTTTGTTCCAAGGCATGCCAACCAAACGCAACAGATAGATGAAGAGTGCCCATACCGTTAAACCTTCTAACATTATGCTTCCTCTTTTGGCTGTGTTTCTGTTTGCGGTTTACTTTTCCATGTATCACGCAGATTGATGATGGCTTTTTCCATATCAACGAATGCAAAGATCACGGCTAGCACCCAAACCCAGTGCCAGACAAACCCTATCCAGGTCAGCGCAGTGATGAGCCCTATCTGATGATGGTCTTTGCTGTGTGCTTTATTGATAGGCAATTCATGGATTTTCCAAAAGCCGTAACACGCGCCCGCGACACTCGCAATTAAAACGACAGCAGCGACAACATGTAACGCCGTATCTGCGCCTGTACCGACAAACGGGACACTCAGTAAACTCATTAAACACTCCTCTATCAAACTGTTGGCGTATTGTGATCTGAATTTGATTTGCGGCTTTCTTTGTGACAGATTCAATCACTACAGGATTAAATTTGATGTGATTGGTTATGAAAACGGTTCGGTTTATTCGCGCGATGGGCATTCTAAACATGCATAACCTCGCGTTATCTAAATACAATTTGGACTCGGATGAGTTAGGGATCCCAGCATCGGTGTTTCGTAACCCAATGACACTGATCCCGCTAAAAGCCGTTGCGGAATGGTACCGTTGTGTTGAACAAGCCAGTGGTGACCCGGATGTGGTGTTGAGTCTCAGCCGAGGTATTGAACTGCAAAAGCTAGGGCCAGTGGGACGCTGGTTATTCTCCGGCAATGATTTAGCCAGTACCATTCGGCGAGTGAATTATGGTGTGAGCAACCTACAATCAGGGGCGTTTTTTGCTGGCGAACAGTCGGGTAAAATCATCAAATGGACTTACCACAACCCGTTTATAGAAACGTCAGTAAAGGTGCACGATAGTATCCGCTGTGCGGTATTTATGATTAAGGTGTTACGCGAATTTCTTGGCAAAGATTACCAGCCTTTACGTGTCAAGGTTTCAGGCTCGAGAAAAAATACTGAGCGATACCGGGAATATTTCGGCTGCGAGGTGGAATGGAGTCAGCCAAAAACAGAGATATGGATCCCGGGAGATGACCGACTAGCTTCTCGCCAAGTGAGCCATCGAGAAGACAGCCGTCTAGCGATGAGTTTTTCCGATTTGGATGATTTGCTTAATATGCCCGACCCAGAAGATGAGTTGAAAGTGATTTATGAAGTGGTGAATTACAGCAGCCATTATGGATTGCCAACGTTAGAGCGCGTGTCTTCTCTGCTTGATTTATCTGAACAGCAGTTTCAACGTCGTTTGCATAAATTAGGGCTCAATTTTTCGACGGTTTCTGGCTATGTATTGAGTAATATTGCAGCTGGTTTGTTGAGTAAGCGCGTGAGTATTGATGACATTGCCACGCGCCTTGGTTACACCAATGTGGCGAGCTGCAATCGTATGTTTAAGAAACATCGTGGATTAACGCCCAAGCAGTATATGGGAAGATTAGAGAAGTAGTGCTCCACTTATTTCTATGAGTACAAGCAATAAAAGCCCTCAAAAAAGTAGAGGGCTTTGTTTTTTGTGTGTTGTTGTTTTATGTAATGGCTATTTTTTAGGGCGCCAACTTAGTGCACTTGCAACAGCGCCGATGGCAACTACATCCTTTTTTTGTTCGCTAAGTTCAGGGAGCATCTGTACCGCAATGGTACCGTTCGTCTGCACAGCGGCAATTTCTTGTGTGCCTTCCTTAAAGCTATAACCCAATGGAATGTCTACCGCCATCATGGCGTCAGGACTAGTATGTACAGTTTCTACATTAAAGTGGGTGCTACCAATACGCACTATGCCTGTCTCTTTTTTCTCAAAGCTGATGTCGATGAGAGCCGATTTTGGCTCCATCGCAAACTCACCGACTTTTTTACCATCTTGAGTAATGTCACAGGTGTAAGGATCATTCCCACCAAAATCGACGCCCATGTAGTTAACCGACATACCGCCTCCGGTGCAGTTCAAAAGCCAAGTTTCCCCGCTGTCGATACGAGTCACTTCTGCGCCCATTGAACCTTCTTTGAAAGAGATACGGTTAAACCAACTTGAGTTAGAAGCACTGCGTGAATACTTGCCTTTGTACTTACCAGCAAAATCAAAATGGCCATCTGCACCGAATCCCCAAAAATCACCGTCGGTTTTGATCAGCATTTCTGGTTGTGCTTTTACGGCATCAGTACGATCCATGACGGCTAGGCCACCACAACCAACAAGGAGCAAGGGAGCGAATAGAATAAGTTTCTTCATGTTTTTCATTGTTTATAGCTTGGTTACATCTAGGGTTTGGTCGGTGAATTGGATGTTCTGAATGTCGTACAACTCGTCAGTGCCTGTATTTGGGCACTCAACAGAAACACTCTTTGCTTTGATAACAGTACATTCCGCCAGTTTGTGTGGCACGATATAGGTGTTGATACCGCCTTCACCATAAATGCTGTTGTCTTTGCTGTTGCCTTCAAAAGTATTGTTTTGATCATTACCGATCACATTCATCGCGTCGTCGCCAATGATCTTCACTTTTGTTAGCCACTGAGATTTGTAGGTGTACGCTTCTATCAAACCGTCTTTGTTGGGAGCCATACGGAAGGTAGGTACTGTGCCTGGATTTGTCTTTTCGGTGTAGAGCTTGACGCCCGCAGAGTCGATATTCGCGGTATATTGCAAGTATCCGTGGAATAAGCCACTGATCCAATCAACGGCTTGTGGATCTTGGGTTTGCATTTCTTCACGCGTTAACGCTTGGTAGCCATCTAAACCATGTCCGTTTGCTTTTGCTACGCCCATGTACGCTTCAAAAGCGGCAGCAAAATATTCGTGAGAATATGAAGGGCCCGTTTGTTTCACACTTTCAGGATCGAAGTCGTCCGATTTCCAATCGTCCCAGTCATACTGAGTAGGGCGCCACACCGTCGGTTTGCCCGATTGAATATCGTTATAGATGCTTAACGCATGAGCTTGAATGTCATTTTGCAGTGCCGCAGTCGCCGTGTTAGGTGCAATACCTTGCGCTTGGACCAAGTGTAAAATTTCTTCAAAAGCGGCGTCTCGTTCGGCTTTTTTACCAAGATTGGCGCAGTAATCGGCAAAATTACTCATGTAATGGCAATCGCCTTCAACTGTCAGTTCTCGATACATTAAAGATTGGCTATTCCTTAGCCAGTTTGGTGTTTCTTCACTAGTTACTAATGTTGACGCGATAGATGTGACAAGTGTATCCATATCATCTTCGTTAAGTACGATCATGCTTACAACAAACTTTTCTAGAGAACTCGTATCAAAAGAGTGTGCTAAGCCCGAGTTTGTAACTGCATCGTTCAATTTGTCTTGGCGAATCAGTTCGTTGATAAAGATTTTGGTTAACATCTCATCATTCTGTTCGTCGTTTTCGGTCAGCATTAATGTGGCATCACGCTCGGCTAATGTCTTAGCGATAAGAGACTTGTCAGCACCGTACTTAGAGTCTGGTTGGTTTGTTAGAAGGTGTTGGATGATTTTGGCTGCACGAAAGATTTTTTCATTATTCGCACCGTCATCAACGGCCACAATGTGAAATGTATCGTTGTTGTTTGCTTCGGAAAGGGAGATTTTCACATAGTGGGTGAAGCCCGCATCAGCAGCCACTTTTAACTTGGCCGGAAACTCTGTAGAAACGACAGTTGGGATTGTGACAGTGCTCAATGTTGGCACTGGTGGTGTTGGAGGTGTCGTTGTCGATGGTTTCGAATTAGATTCACTGCCGCCACAAGCAGTTAGACTTATCGCGCAAAATATGGCTAAAGGTGTTAATTTGGAATATCTCATTTCATGTTACTCGTAGACTTTATTAGAGCAAGAAACTTAGAAGCAACATAAAGTCCTGTCTATATAAGCAAACTAAGTCATATATGTTGGTATTGTTTTTTGGTAAGACCTATTATTCGATACATTTGAAAATATAGTGGATTTTTATTCCGAATTTTATTTTCTATGTGAAGCTATATTCTGATAATGAATAAAACCTCAGGTTATTGCATGGCTTTAGGGGTATAGAATGATTAGGATTATCGTATATGTATGGTTTGTAAGCGTATGTAAGCCTGCGTTTTATTAAAATTATCATTTAAGTAGGTTGCGCAGTATAGGACGAGCGATATACTCCCTCCATCATATTGGTGGAGTAAATGATTCATGGTGGGTAATACAATCTTACTGGTAGAAGACGACTCAGAGATTGCTCGATTAACCAAAATGTACCTCGAAGCCGAAGGATATACGGTAACTGTCATCGATAACGGTCAAAATGCATTAGAAACGATTAAGGGGCTCAAGCCGGACCTAGTGCTGTTAGATTTGATGTTACCAGGAAAAAATGGCGCAGAAATATGTCAAGAGGCGCGTAAGTTTTATCATGGTATTATCATTGTTTTGACTGCGACCGATGATGAAATGAGCGAGGTGAGCTTATTTAAGTTTGGTGCTGATGATTACCTTACCAAACCGATAAAAGGCAATATCCTTCTCGCCCGTATTGAAGCAGCGTTGCGTCGCTATTGTCGTCAAGTTGATATCGTTGAAGAAGAAAAGCTGAGCCGATATGGCATTAGTCTTTGTCTTCGTCGCTCCCAAGCATTTTATTTGCAAAAAGATATTGGTTTAACGAGTTCTGAGTTTGAAATTTTAGAGCTCCTGATGCTGAATGTCGATAAGCCAGTATCTCGTGAATCATGTTGCCGTCTTGCCCGAGGCATTGAATACTGTATTACTGATCGTTCGATTGATATGCGTATATCCTCACTAAGGAAGAAATTCTCTAAGGCTCATATCCATACGGCTACCATTAAAACCATACGTCACCACGGCTACATGCTGACAGGTAAATGACGCATGTTTTCCCTGTTTACTCGTCTATATGTGGGGTTAGTAACTGGCCTTGCGCTGACTGTTGCTTTGTTTCTCTTTATGGGGGAAGAGTACATGCGCAAAACAGAAGTCGGTGTTTTTTTGAGTGACGGTGCTTATTTTGTCGATCAATACATTGAGCAACGAGGCACTCCGGATTCTCTCTACAAGAAGTTAACCGAAAACGGCAAGCAAGATTTCTTTATCTTTGATTTAACATTGGTTGAAAACTGGGACGGATCACCGCCTTGTCGAGATTGTAATCTGCTGTACCGTATGCAAGGGATACCTGTTTATCTTATTGATGGCAGTACCTATGCTGCGGTATTCCCTTTGCCTAACACTTCGAAGAGTTTAGTTTTCAAAGAAAAAACGGATTTCTTTAGCCCACACGTTGATTGGAATGAAGATTCTGAGATTGTATTTATACTTACTCTACTTTTGGTTGTTGTATGCAGTTTAGGCATTATGGTTTACATACCTGTACGACGTCTTGACCGCCAAATTCGGCAACTAACGGCTGCGCAACAACAATTTGGTTCTGGTGAGTTGAATACGCGAGTCGATCTAAAGCAATTTTCGCAACCCGTGAAAGAGCTCGCCCAAGGCTTCAACTGCATGTCTGAAGAGATTGAGAGACGAGTGCGCCAAACACACATCTTTACTCAAGCTATTCCTCATGAAGTGCGCACTCCGCTGAGTCGTATTCAGCTAGCGACGGATTTAGCTCGACGCACGAGTGGTGAAATGCAGGCAGAGTTACATGACGATATTGAACGATACGTTGATGTCGTGACGGATTTAACATCCGACATCGTCATGCTGTCTCGCTTGAGTGTGAAAAACCACTCATGGATCGATTCTGTTGAAACCATGGAACTGCCACTTTGGTGTAAAAGCCGCATGAATTACCTAGGCTTAGAGTCCGCCATGTTGAGAGCAGAAAATAAACTCGCGAACCAATTGATTCACTTTCAGCCTACTTTGGGTAACCTTGTCCTCGATAATTTACTGCAAAACGCCAAGCGTTATGGTGAGTCCTGCGTTGAGGTGACGATTCGAACGGTAGCGGATTGCTGGAGCATCGATATTGAGGACGATGGTCCGGGCATCCCTGAGGCGATGCGAGAAGAAGTATTTATGCCATTTTCGCGCTTAGACAAAAGCCGCAACGCCGACATGAAAGGCTTTGGTTTAGGGCTTGCCATCGCTACCAGTGCAGCGCGGCAACTGGGGTGGGAGCTTTCTGTCGGCGAGAGTCACTTAGGCGGCGCACGTTTTACGGTGCTTATTCCTGCCAACGGTTAGAGTAGGCACTGCGGTAGTCTGGCTCTGCGATACCTTCATACAAATCGTCACAAGCTTGCAGCGGACCTACGACGGTTCGGTAGGGTAGGACACCTGCCCAAACAGGGATGTCCATGTCTTCCGCATCGTCGTTGACGCCAAAATTGCTGATTTTCACTGATGCCTCCGTGAGCGGGATACGCAGTAGCATGGTGGCTTTGAGTTCTTTTTCATTACTCAAACGGACTTGTTCTGTTCTCCCCGGAGCGATCTGTTCAATAAAGTGATTCAGCAACCTGTCTTTCTCTTGGTTATCTTCCACCACCTCAAACTGGCCAAAGACCACAGCACTGCGATAATGCGCACTGTGGTGAAACGCACTTCGAGCCAATACCCAACCATCAAACAAAGTAAAGGTTAAGCACGTTTGCACTCCTTGTTTGAGTGAGCGTAACAGTCGACTGTTGTTGGCACCATGGATATACACGTAATCATCGACACGCCATGCCAGCATAGGGATGACCACAGGGCCTGACTCGTTGGTTATCGCAATATGAGCGATTAGGCTTTCATCTATGATGGCGTGCAGTTTGCTAACATCAGAGACGGCTTTATGTGCGCCTTTCTTAACTTCCGTTCTATTGGTGTTGGATAGCATTTTCTCTCCTTGTTTGCTCACGATTACGAGCGATTGATCCTCATTCTTTGATTGCAATGTAGCGTTTAACTGGTAGCTTAAAGAGAGCCACTTTTAACTAATGGATGGATCCAGTTTGTCTTTGATTGATATCGGTGACCTGCATTTAAAAGACAGTGATGGAACGCGTCAGCAAGCGTTGTTTTTTGCTATTCGCAAGAAAATTGTTCAAGGACTGTGGATGAAGAATGGGAAGCTGCCTTCTACGCGGAAGCTTTCACAAGAGCTTAATCTAAGTAGGAACACCGTGATTTCTGCCTACGAACAGTTAGTGGCGGAAGGGTACTTGAACAGCCAAAAAGGTTCTGGTTTTTATGTTGCCGTAGAACTGCCAGAGCAGTACTTGCCTGAACCTAGTTCAGTTCAGAGAGACTCATCACCGAAAGCTCACTTTGATATCAACCGCGCATTTGCACCGGGTGTGCCGGATTTGGACGCATTTCCGATGGCGCAATGGCAAAAGTTACTCACTCGCCATATGTCTCGTACTTGCTTGTTGGGGAATCAAGATATTCAGGGTAGTTGGGCATTGCGCTGTGCTTTAGCTGACTACCTCGCATCAAGCCGTTCAGTGAATTGTTCTCCAGAGCGCATTATTATTACCTCTGGGGCGCAGCAAGCGTTGTCGATTGCGACGATGGTAGTGCTCAAACAAGGTGATAAGGTTCTGATGGAGCAACCAGGTTACGCGCAAATGCGGAAGTTGATTCAGTTCCAAAACTATCAATTTGAGCCTTTGTTCGTAACAGAGAAATTAGGTTTTGATGTGGAAGCGGTGACCTCAAGCGATGCCGATGCGCTGTATATTACACCAAGTAATCAATATCCGATGGGTACCACACTCAATACCGAGCAAAGAGGAAAGATCATCAACTGGGCGGTCGAACAATCAAGTTGGATCATCGAGGATGATTATGACAGCGAATTTCAGTTTGCTCATCGTCCCTATACCAGCTTACAGGGGCTAGCAGCTCAAATGGGTCGAGATGATCGTGTGTTGTATGTGGGTTCCTTCAGTAAAGTGATGTTTAACGGATTGCGGCTTGGCTACCTTGTAGTTCCTGAACGTTCAGTAGAGCAATGCTTAGTGGTTAAGGATGCGTTAAGTGGTGATTCGCCGACGCATACACAAGAAGCATTGGCAGACTTTATTACTGAAGGTGGGTTATTACGTCATATTCGAAAAATGCGTCGACTGTACAAAACTAAGCATGAACAGATGCATGTATCCATTCAACAGCATTTTGGCGACCGTGTTTGCGTCGTTAGCCAAGCGGCGGGGCTTCATGTTACGTTGAAATGGCAAGACGGTATGGATGAGCAGCGTTTTATAAAACTAGCAGAGCATGAAGGGATCATCTTGCGACCTTTGAGCTATTATGAACACCCAGATTTTCAAGCACGTCACTGGCATGGTGCTGTGCTTGGTTACGGCAATATCGCGTTAGAGAACATAGACGCTGGTATCCAACGTTTAGCTCACATATTTCGAAATGGGAAGCGATGACTATTCAACTACACGTGTTTGTCGCTTATGTCGCCACTGTTTCCAAGGCAGTAAAAGTAGAGTAAAAATGCCAAGTGCATAAAACATTGACCAGCCTAAACATATAAAAACACCGGTACAAAGCAGTAGGGACAGTCCCGCAAGTGTTTTACTAAATCCTCGAAGCAATTTAAAAGCGGCTAACATCGCCAACATGTAAACCAGAACGAATACACTGTTTGCGAGTTTTAGGAAAAACTCCAGATCGAGCTGTGATAGGGTTCCTATCACACAAGATATCAATAATATACCGCCAACTAATATGGTGGCTGAGAAAGGGACACCACGACGCGAAATCTTGGCTAGTGGACTAGAAGGACGATGTTCCCGAGCTTGAGCCCAGACCATTCGCGCTAGGCTCTGTGTGTATAAGTTAACGCTCGCGAAACAAGCGGAGAAACCTATCAAGCTGATTATCCATTTGGCTCCATCGCCTAGTAGTTGGGCACTAAGCCAGGGGATGGATGCGTTATCAAATTGAGCGTTACCATACGCGCCAAATTTTAAAATAACGACAGAGCATGCCCAATAGGTAGCCCCTGCTACAAAACAACCGACCACAATGGCAATAGGGAAATCTCTTTGAGGGTTTTTGAACTCTTCCCCCATATGGGCAAAAGCCTCTATGCCAACAAAACACCAGAACATCACGCCTAACGCTGCGGTAATAGGCCAAATTGACTCTTGTGTGATGGCGGGCATCACAAGATCGGCGCTGTTAACGTCGCCTTTCCATAAAAATGCGCCAACAAGTGCGAAGACACTCAAAGCAATAAGAGTTTGTAAATGACCTGATGATTTTGTGCCCATCAAGTTGACGAACACAAGAAGTACTACCGTGAGAACTTGTGCAAACAGATTGTTGCTAATAGGCTCTGGCAATATTTGTTGTAGAAAGCCTGCGGCGAGTGCAATCGCGGCCGGAACCCCTACCGGAATGACACTAACAAATAGCCAAGCGACACTACTTTCCAGCTTGGCGTTAAAGGCTTTGCGTACAAAAAAGGCTGTTCCGCCCGCGTTGGGGTATCGTTTACCCAGTTGAGCAAAAGTCAGCGCAATAGGACAAATCGCGATGAACAATAAAATCCAAGCCCATAGTGAAAAATGGCCAGCTATACCTGCTGCGATAGCCGGGATCATAAAAAGCCCCGTTCCCATTAATGTGGTGGATAACTGTGCGATACCTGATGTGAGTGAAATGTCTTTTTTGAGCTCTTCCATGCGAATTGATTCATCCAATGTTATGAGGCTTATTACGAAAAAGCTTGTGGCTTCTGGTTATTTCGTTTTATGTGTTTAAGCGATGCTATTTATGTGCTGAGTACTTAAGTTGGGAATTTGATTTCAATGTGTTATCTATTTTCTGTTGAAATGGATAACAGCACTCATCTCATGCCCGCCAAATAGCATATCCAAAATGTTAATAACAAAATGATTTACTAAACCGTCAATATGACGGTTGTTTTAAATAATTCCAACAAAATGTTGGTTTCTTATGCAGTTAGAATCGGTATAGAATGAGAAAAATAAGGAAAGCTTGGTAACGGTATGGACAAGTTTGATCATAAGATTGTGGATCTGCTCAGGCACAACGCTCGGCTGTCGGTGACTGAAATTGCGGATAAAGTAAACCTTTCTCGTTCTGCGGTAACGGCCCGTATTCGTAAGCTAGAGCATGACAAAGTGATTCTAGGGTATCACGCTGAAATTGCGCCTTCGGGTGGGGATTCGATTTGCGCCTATTTTGCCTTAAAGTTCGATAAATCAACCTCTACGTATTATTGCGAATCATACGCGGACGAGTTATACAAAATTGATGGCGTAAAATGGTGTCATGCGATCAGCGGTGAGACGGACATGATGGTTTTTGTCGAAGTGCCTACGATGGCTCGCTTGAACGAAATCAGAGATCAAATTCAACGATATCCAGAGCTTCGAAACCTGATGACTCATACCGTCTTAGCTGAATTCTTTAACACGACTGGGAACCTGTTTGTGAAGTGACCATGAATGGATGCCATGTTGAAAACCCTTCTGAGCGAATATGTTAAACAACATTAATTTGAATCTACTTAGCTCCTTGCATGTACTTTTAGAGGAGTGTCATGTCAGCCGGACCGCAGACCGTTTGCACATTACGCAGTCTGCCGTCAGTCGACAGCTTGCACAATTGCGCGATCTGTGTGGTGACCCACTGCTTATTCGTCAAGGTAATCAACTGATACCAACGCCACGAGCAATAGCGTTAAAATCAAAGCTTGATGCATTACTGGCTGAGTTTGACCATTTACTCGATGACCAACCTTTTGAGCCGCGGCAGTGGCAAGGTGAGCTTGTTATTGCTTCTAGTGACTACGTGGCGCAATACGTATTGCCCGATATTGCCTCTCACTTGGGTGAACAAGCGCCACAGCTAGATATGGCGTACCGACTGTGGCAACCCAACTTTCTTGATAAACTTCATGAGACGGGCATCCATATCGCGTCTTCTATGTATCCAGAAAAACCACAGAGTGTGTCGAGCGTTAAAATTGGTGAGGATTCATCAGTTTGTTTGATGAAATCTTCTCATCCGTTAGCAAAGCAGGACCAGATCAGTATTGAAGACTTGATTTCATATTCACACATCAAAGTGACTGGCGGCGGAGACAAAGATTCCTACACTGATTTAGCATTGAAAGAGCTAGGGCACACCCGCCACGTTACCTTTAAGGTTCCATTCTTCTCTGCTGCGATCAATCGCTTAGTTGCAAGTGAGCACCTGATGGTGGCTCCTGAACATATTGCCGTTAACCTCGCTAAGCATTGGGACTTAACCCATAAAGCATTACCACTCGAAACACCTATTCATCAATATTGGTTAATGTGGCATCCCAAATACGACACGGATCCTGCGCATAAATGGGTGCGAGAAGAGATTCGCTCAGTAATGCAAATCTCTGAATATTCCATTCGCTAATACGTACATCGTTTAGCTATGACTTGAAGTCATGATTAGTATGAATAACTTTGATTTCTAATTATACCTCTTCCGTTGATAGAGTGAGCGTCAAAGAGGGGAGATTCTTATGACACTAACAGTTTGGTTATCACTTTTTACCGTGTGTTTATTAGGGGCTATGTCACCAGGTCCCAGCTTAGCTATTGTCGCTAAGCACTCGTTGGCTGGTGGACGTATCAATGGATTAGCTACGGCTTGGGCTCATGCGTTTGGCATTGGTATATATGCGTTTATTACCTTGATTGGTCTCGCTGTTGTTTTGCAGCAAAGCCCGATGCTGTTCAAGACGATTAGCCTTGTGGGTGCGGCATATCTTGCGTATTTAGGGTTTAATGCTTTGCGTTCAAAAGGTGGTGTGGCTGCGAAGTTGGAGTCAGGTGAGGAAACAACGGTAATCCAGTCTGCGCGAGAAGGCTTTTTTATCTCGATTTTAAGTCCCAAAATTGCTTTGTTT
The DNA here is from genome assembly GCF_033344475.1 of Vibrio sp. 1288. Lineage (NCBI taxonomy): Bacteria > Pseudomonadati > Pseudomonadota > Gammaproteobacteria > Vibrionales > Vibrionaceae > Vibrio > Vibrio sp. 1288. The sequence goes on along the minus strand of NZ_JAWPOX010000004.1, from coordinate 130,620 downwards.
TTTATCGCATTATTCAGTCAGTTTGTCGCGCTCGGTAATGATTTGAGTAATCAGATGATCATTGTTGCCACGCCGTTTGTTGTGGATGGGCTTTGGTACACCTTTATTACCCTAGTGCTATCGAGCTCTAAAGTCGTTGACAGAATTCGCTCTAAGGCAGTGTTGATTGATCGTTTGTCAGGGGTAGTACTCATGCTGCTGGCTCTTAGAGTGGTCGTAACGGTATAGACAAGCTCGCAAGACAGAAATACTAAAAGCAGCCCGTGTGGCTGCTTTTTTGTCTACTCTCAGTAACCCTTACACAATTTACGTAATTCTGACGCTAAACGTTGCTAAAATTAATATTATCAATAGTGTTACTTTGGTTCATATTCTCATTTGCTGTGAAAGCTACTTTCCAACGCATTGTTATAATGAGAACGATAGCCACTTAACGTTAATACTAACAGTGTCGCATATTAAGTCGAGAGTGCTTTATTGGATAAAAACGGACTTTCCTCTTACTTACCCTATGAAAGGGGTAGAGACTCCATGACCGTTTAGAAGGTGAGAGCAATATGCAAAGAATAGTAGATTTAGCTCCAGTAGTAATTTTGACCAGTGTTTGCAGCGTTGCTTGGATATTCTTTTCAACAAAGAGCATTTGGGTGTTTTTTGAACTGTTTGTATTTACGATGCTTGGCTTTGGCCTTTTGTACGGGTTACTACAAAAGGCTGATCCTAAACACTTTGACTTTGTTTTAAATCACATCGATGAAATTAAGAAGGAAGGCAAAGATGCTTGCCTAAGCGGCGCTCCGAAAGAATCCAACCCATACTCTGGTGTCGATGGTGATTTATGGGAGGCTGGTTACACAGCCTCCTACAACAAAAAGATAAAGCAATAAACCGCTAGGTGCTTATTCAATATTGTGCTTTTCAAAAAAGCACCCTGCCATTTTAAGGACAGGGTGAAAGCAAGAAGTTTCTCAGGAGCGGTCGGGGGAGAGAAACTCATCTAAATCTTATTTACTTACCGGCGAACCTCTTCAAATTCACCTTCAATCGCATCTGCTTTACCTGTATTAAACTCATACTCTTCGTGCATTTCTCTCTGCATTTTCTTGACGCGCTTTTCAATACGTTTACCGGTAATTAATGCTGCGATGGTCAACGGAATCGCAATGATCAAGCTAAATACTAACGTAAAAAAGCCGGTAATCAGTGCTAGTGCAGTTACAATAATCCGATTCATAATCATGACCTCTCTGTAATTTATGTGCTCAGATTAATGCTGTGAACATGAACAAAACATGAATGCTGACGTTCACTTTGTCCGGAGAGTGTCAAATGAATGAAACGAAAAAACGCCTGAGGGTGATCAGGCGTATAAACGGGGAAAAATATTAGTAATGCGCATGGCGCTTATTATTTAGAACAAATATGAGATATTGTCCGCTACGCTATGTGGTTAACGTTGTGGAGCAAAGTTCACCTATCGAGGGAATGTTTGGTAACGAACACCCATCATTTGTTCCATACAGTGCACAACTTGGCAGCTGTAACCGAATTCGTTGTCGTACCAGATGTAAAGTACACAACGCTTGTCTTGTGCGATAGTCGCTTGACCATCTACGACGCCTGCATGGCGAGAGCCAACTAAGTCAGTTGATACAATTTCTGTTGAATCGGTGTAGTCAATCTGTGCCGAAAGCTCAGAGTTCAACGCCATTTCACGCAAGTAATCGTTCAGTGAATCACGGTCTACGTCTTCACCTAAGTTTAGATTAGCGACTGCCATAGAAACGTTTGGTGTAGGTACGCGAATCGCGTTGCCTGTTAGCTTGCCTGCAAGCTCTGGCAATGCTTTAGCAACTGCTTTTGCCGCACCTGTTGAAGTCAGAACCATGTTTAGTGAAGCACTACGTCCGCGACGGTCACCAGAGTGGAAGTTGTCGATCAAATTTTGGTCGTTTGTGTATGAGTGCACGGTTTCAATATGGCCAGAAAGAACACCATATTTATCGTTCAGAGCCTTAAGGACTGGCGTGATTGCATTTGTTGTACAGCTTGCCGCAGAGATGATGGTGTCATCTTCTTTAATTACCGACTCATTTACACCGAATACAACGTTTTTGATGTCACCTTTACCTGGTGCTGTTAGCAGTACTTTCTCTGCGCCTTGACACGCTAAGTGTTGGCTCAGGCCTTCAGAATCACGCCAAACACCTGTGTTATCAACAACTAGCGCGTTATTGATACCGAAAGCTGAATAGTCTACTTCGCTTGGGTTATTTGCGTAGATAATTTGGATGTAGTTGCCGTTAACGATCAGTGCTTTACGCTCTTCATCGATAACAATACTACCGTTGAACTGGCCGTGAACTGAGTCACGACGCAGCAAGCTAGCACGCTTCTCCAAATCGCCTTTTTTACCGCCACGAACCACAATCGCACGTAGTCTTAGTGGGTAACCTGGACCACTTTTCTCAATGAGAAGGCGAGTAAGTAGTCGACCAATGCGACCGAACCCGTAAAGAACCACATCACGCGCTTTCAATGAAGAATCTGCGTCGCGAGCGCCATCAAGTGCAGTGATAAGGAAATCGTTTAGAGAGCTTGTATCGTCATGTTCATTCCAGTACATAGTTGCCAATTGGCCAACATCGACACGGCATGAAGAAATGCTCATTTCACAAAGCGCTTGAATAATAGGCATCGTGTGCTCAAGCGAAAGTGGGTTACCGGTATAACGTCTTGCAACGCGATGAGTTTTGAGAATGTCTATAGTAGTAGCATTAATAAGCGTTTTACCAAACAGAACCACTTCGATTCCTTTTTGACGATATAGCTTACCAATTAGAGGGGAAATAGATTCAGCAATCGTTTGGCTAGTTTGCCAGTCTTGGAGATATTTCTCTGGACTCATTGTTGTATTAGACCTTTCACGTTTTGGGGGCTAACCATACTCTCTGCTGTTGCCTCTTCGGCAGCGTGCAAGAGTGTGGTGGGTTATGTAATCGGGTTGTAATAGTTATGTGTGCGGATTCTAAGGTCGGAGTCCTTATTCTGCTAGGAAAATTAAATCCAGTGTAAAACACTACTTAAGGGGACGTTAGTGGTGGATTAATGTGACTAAAGCAGTGGTTTTCACGTATTGACATTTAGAAAGTAACTTACTTTTTTTGCGATGATAACGTTTGCTTTCAAATTAGTCTTGTTGACAAAAATGGATATTTTGCATTTTTGTGTGATTTGCCTCGATAAGGCAACTCAATAGGTAAACATACAATAGATGATTTCCTGAAAAGTGAGGCGACTCTTAGTTGTGAGTGAAACTTTATTGTTTGCATCCAACTTTAAGATCAAAAAATATGACTTGAATCACAATTGCCACTTCATTAGCCGATGATAAAACACTCACAATAACCATAATCTAGGTAGGTGAATGTTGTTTGAAAGTAACAATGTCGTATATGCCTTTCAATGCGGGAAACTAGTCTAATATTAAATAAACGGATGAAATCAACCATTAGGCTGATGGATGTTGAGATTATCAATAAAAACACGCTTAGCACTCCTCGCACTATTACCCGCTGTGGTAATCGTGGTATTTGCAGTTCAGCAGTTTTCTGATAATGCGTTGCGCGTGAGCCGTCTCAATCAAACGGTTAGCAATATTCAAGGTTTCCAATTGATATCCAAGGCCTCCCACTTTATTTACTCCATAGAGAAAGTACGCCGACAGCCTGATCTTCAAGTATCTGCAGCCATTAATATTGAAGAACAAGGTGAAGTTATTTCTTCTTTGCATCAAAAGTTTGTGAGTAACCCTAATACTGCTGAGTATGCTGATGAACTGAAAGAAGCCATGCTGGGGGTATTGTCAGGTAGATTGAGTGAGATGGACGACCTGGGTGATTGGGCATTTCAACAGCTCCAAAATATGTCGCGCTCTTTGTTGCAAAATCATCAATGGTATGGCAGTGACGATGGCATTCGCATGCAAAATTTTATTGCCTACCTTGCTCAGCTCTCTTTTTGGACACAGAAAGAAGCTTGGCTGACGAACCGTTTAGTCCAAGACCCTAAGAGTCGGCTAAGTCAAAGTATGTTTTATCAGGCGATTGACCGACAGCAGCAAAATTTGGATGCGTTTTTAAACTTAGGTGGGTCATACGAGCAAGTGGATAAATTGCTTGGCTTGTTTACTTCGCCGAGATATCAGAGAAACTTGGCGTCTCGCGGACAATTAATGTCAGGAGACATGTCACAAAGTGACTACGCCGCGTATTTAAAAGAACTCGATTTTCGTGTGCAGCGCTTACAAGTGCTCATCGATGGGTTCACCAAACAAACTGAGCAGTCGCTTCTAACGCAGGTTCATGAACAAAAGGCCAATATAGTCATGATCAGTTTTGGCGTTGCCTTAGTGGTTATCCTGCTTTGTTGGCTCGGATTTAGTACTTGGTTCCGCGTTAACAGCAAACTCGATGCGATCATTCATACTTTAAACGCGTTGATCAACTCCGAAGAGAAGCAAACAAAAGTCAAAGTTGATGGAAGTGATGAACTGACCATTTTTGCTCAGCAAGTGAATCGAGTGGTTGAAGAAATGCAGAGACAAACTGAAGAAATACTGCATGCAAAAGAGTCAGCAGTATCGGCTAATCGTGCAAAATCTGTGTTTCTTGCCAACATGTCACATGAAATCCGCACGCCCCTTAACGGGATCATGGGCATGACAGAAATACTCTCTCAAAGTGAGTTGTCTTCGCATCAACAAGAAGTTGTTGATGACATTGACTCCTCATCTCAAACGCTGCTTACTTTACTTAACGATATATTGGATCTCTCTAAAATCGAGTCTGGACGATTGGAGCTGTCACTAGTAGAAGCGGATATCCGAGAAGTCGTGTATCAGTCGATGATTTTATTCCAATCCAAAGCAACATCTAAACAGCTAAAGTTAGGTATTAATTTAGCTGAAAATATCCCCATTCGCGTGATGGTCGATGATCATCGTGTCAAACAGGTAGTTACGAATCTGGTATCGAATGCGGTTAAGTTTACCGAAAGTGGGCATGTATGCGTTGATGTTAGTTATGAGGAGTTACTTGAGAAAGAACGTGGAGTGCTGACGTTTAAAGTAGAAGATACCGGAATAGGCATTGATCAAGATAAGTTAACCACGATTTTTGAACCCTTTACTCAGGAAGATGAAGGAGTGTCGAGGCAATTTGGCGGTACAGGGTTGGGTTTGGCAATTTGTTGTCAGCTTGTGTCGATGATGGGGGGCAAGCTCGTAGCAACATCTACAAAAGGAGTGGGCACATGCTTTGAATTCTCGATTGAGGTTGAAGCAATTCCGGTGTTTGGCTGGCGTTCGGAGGTGATTAATAAAGGGCTTTTGATCTGCTCAAATTACGACTACGCCGACCAAGTATTAAAAGAGTGTCGCTTAGCGAAAATCAATCTCTTTGGTGTTAATAATGTGAATGAAGTGCAAGCGATAAATGATGACTTTGATGTCATATTTCTGTGCCACAGTAACGACGCTAATACCGATGAAATCTTGGATAATCTATCATTTAATTACGATCTTCGCCGTGTGATTATTTGCCAGCATCATTTATCCACTCCCTACGAAAATGCAGAAAAAGTACATGCCGTACTCACATTACCTTTCCTTGGCAATCGATTTAAGCATGTCATTGATGATTTAGCTAAGGTTGAAAAGACTATATCAAGTGACAATGTCACCAATAATGTTGTCAGCTCTGAATATCGAGCGTCGCGCTCTCATCGGAGGATCTTAATTGCGGAGGATAATTTGATGAACCAGAAAATAGCGAGTTTTTTTCTGGATAAAGCAGGTTATGACTATTTGATAACAAGCAACGGCCAAGAAGCGTTAGAAGCCATCACAAAGGGAGAAGAATTCGATGCAATTTTAATGGACTGCATGATGCCCGTGATGGATGGACTGACCGCGACGAAAGAAATTCGTCGTTGGGAAAAGAAAGCAGGACGTGAAAAAACGATGATTATCGCACTCACTGCGAGTGTTTTGGAAGAAGACATCCACAACTGTTTTGCGGCAGGCATGGATGCTTATTTACCTAAGCCGTATAAATCGAACCAGTTATTTGAGCTCTTTAGTGAATTAAAACTCGCCTAGCTAACATTTCAACTTAGACAAGGCGTCAAAACGATAAAGCCCCACTTCAGGGGCTTAGTTCTGATTATTCATTGTTGTGCGTTGGCTTGAGCGCCTGCGAGTTTGCGTATGGTTTGGCGATAGGTTAGGTATGCGGAAACACCAGCTAACAGGTTGCCGATACAAGCGCCTAAGAGTAAACCTCGGATTCCATCCATTTGAGCGCCAACCCACAAGCACGGTAGGAAAAAGACAAACAAGCGCAGCGCTGAAATAGTGAGCGCGGTGTAAGATTTGCCTAATGCATTACAAAGAGAAACCATTAGCATACAAACCCCTAATGAACCCAAACTGATCGGCACTATCAGTAAATGCATTTCCAAGACTTGCTCCACTTGCACATCACTTGTCATCAATAATGCGAGTGGGTTTGCGACGGCAAATGTAATGGCAGCAATCAAAAGTTGGAAACCTAGAATGAATTTTACGGCAATACTGACGAGCCTTTGGATATCTTCATAGTTCTTTGCTCCAAGTAAGCGTCCAACCATTGGAGGCATAGACATTGTCAGCGCCAAGACCGAAACGATAGCAAAGAACTCATAGCGTGAACCAAGCGCCCAAGCGGCGACTGCTGCGGTTCCAAAGCTTGCCAATAATTTTGTTGCTAGCATGGAAGACAACGGTGGCAGCAGTTGGCTAATCATCGCAGGGCCCATAATGTTACCGATAGATGCAACACTTTTGGCTACGTTAAGATCTTGCCATTGTGTCGTTGCCCAGTGATTCTTTTTCACGCGAGGAGCGACGACTAAAATACCAAACCCAAAAGCGACGATGGTTGCTATTGCCGCTCCGTTAATACCCAAGTCAAATGTGAAAATAAATAGCGGATCGAGCACAAGGTTCACGCCGCTGGTTATCATCATCATTGTGCCAGGTAACATTGTATTGCCATTAGCTCGGCAGATACTGTAATAAAAATACAAAACCGCACCAGTCCATGAGCTTAATAACCACCAAGGCCAGTAACTGTCGATTATCGGCATAACAGATTCTGGAGCGCTTAATAGAGCTAAAATGGGGTAGCGCAAAAGCCAAATTAGCCCGCCAAAAATAGCGACACCAATTGAGCCGATCATCAATACTAATCCGCCCAGTTGTTTGGCATACCGACTTTCATTCGCCCCAAGAGCTTTAGAAATGACCGCTGTTGTTGCGATCCCTAGACCGACTTGAATGCCGATAATGACCATTTGCAAAGGCAGAGTGAAACCTTGAGCGGCTAACGGTAAAACGCCGAGCTGACCGATAAACGCGCTATCCACAAGCTGAAAGCTCATTAAAGACAGAACGCCAAAAAGCATTGGCCAGGTCATCGTAAATAATTGTTTTGCAAGCGTTGGTTGTGTACTTGTCGTAGTTGAAGACATAGAAAGCTGAATGCGTTAGGAATAAGAGTTAGATTGATTGTACACGGCGGTTAGTTTAGAGACAAAAATAAACCCCGAGGAAGATATTCTTGCTCGGGGTTCGAAAATCTAGCTTACGCGTTTATTTTTTGCCGCTAGTTTGCTTGTCTTCTTCAGTCAGCTCACGAATGCGACGGCTGATGTCACGACGTGCTTTAGAGATCTCAGCGCTTTTAATGATGTGGTCATCTACACGATCTTCATAGTCTGCTTTCATATTTTTGATGATTGCGACGATTTCATCGTGAGTCATTTCTGGTTTGATGTAGTCTAGAAGGTTTTCTAGAAGATCAACACGTTTGCGGTTATCACGAACTTTCTTCTCGTTATCAAGAAGCTCACGTTTTAGTTTGTTTTTACGACGAGCTTGGTTAACGATTTCAAATACGCTACTCATAGTTCTCTTTCCTAATTTTATGAATATCTTCCTCGATTAAAGCACAACATCCAGTGGCATAACAGTCTTTAGATCAATAGCAATGCAGAGTTGAACATTTCTCAACCAATTGCGCTGTGTACATATAATCGTGCTGCTTTCTTCGAGTTTTGGCCAACATCGTAGAATCCATCGATTCATTGTCATAACGTGGCCTTCACTATATTATCAACACCATTGAATGCAAAATGATGAACTTGATATGGACTCTGGTAACACTGCGGAGCAAGTAAATAGTCAAGATAATGAGCAAGTCACTCGCTCTGTGGCTGAAAAGTTAAAAACGGCGTATATCAACGCCCGTGAGCAACTCGAAATCATCGAAGTTGAGCTTAATCGTTCAAAAATAATGATGGTCGACCAAGATGGCAATTTGACGAGAGTGCCGATTCTCTCGGAGCATTGATACCTGACCCTATTCGTAAGGGGTGTCAGGTCTTACGCTATGCTTTAGCCTGACACCAACACCTGAACCGCTAACGCTTCTTGCACTGCTGTGTGAATTTATGGCGTATGATTTCGAAGCGATTTAGGTACAAAGTCAAATGCAAAAATAATAAGGAAATGCATTATGAAAGTTGAGCTAACGGCAATTGAAGCACGAGTTATTGGTTGCTTGATCGAAAAAGAAGTCACTACCCCAGATCTTTACCCCCTCAGCCTAAACGCATTAACCAACGCGTGTAATCAAAAAAGCAACCGTGATCCCGTGATGTCACTCTCTGAGTCAGACGTTCTCGATGCCGTTGATGCTCTTATTGAGCGCAGGCTCGTCAGTGACGAAAGTGCGTTCAACAGCCGCGTCAGCAAGTATCAACACCGTTTCTGTAATACGGAATTTGGTGATTTAAAGCTGACAGAGCAGGAGAAGGGCATTGTATGCTGTATGCTTTTGCGCGGTGCTCAAACACCTGGGGAAATTCGTACTCGTACTAATCGTCTCGCGACATTTCATGATGTAAAAGAAGTGGAAACGGTCCTTGAGCATTTAGCAAGCGAAGAGAAAGGACCATTAGTGGTCAAATTACCACGTGAGGCTGGTAAGCGGGAGTCGCGTTATATGCATTTGTTCTGTGGTGATGTTGATGCGTCCGAACTTGCAGCGCCTGTGTCTGCTGCAAGCTCGAGCTCCGATCGAGTAAGCCAGCTAGAGCTCGAAGTCGCTCAGCTGAAAGAAGAGCTGGATGAATTAAAAGCTAAGGTTGAGTCACTGCTTTCATGATGGAAAATACAACGCAGCGTTGGAGTGTCTACCTGATACGAAATAACCGCAACGCGTTGTATTGTGGTGTTACCAATGATGTTGAACGAAGATTCAATCAGCACCAAACCGGAAAAGGAGCGAAAGCTTTGAAGGGAAAAGGCCCTTTGGTATTGGAATGGTCATCGGATTTTGACTCAAAGACGCTTGCCATGCGAGCAGAGTACTATATTAAGCAACTAACTAAAGCGAAAAAAGAGCTGCTCGTTATGTCAAAAGCAAATATTGTCGTCGACGAACATCAACAAATGATGTTAGAGATAGTGGCACTCTGATAAGCCCTTGTTACGCAAAGATACACGGAAACCGCCTATGTCACATTGGCGGTTTCTTTTTGTTTTTGGAGTACCATGTAGGAATAAACTGACGCATAATGGGCTGGTGTTCTGTTTAAAGGTCCTGAGTATGAAAAGCGCGAAATGTCTCTACGTCATCGAGACAAAGGAAGCGACTCAATGTACTTTCATTTGCATCCACTCAGACCAAGAACTAATTTACTATTGAAACAGGCACTAAGAGGAAGGTAGATTACAAGAGTATAGGATGACTCGGCTAGGTAATGAATAGAGCTGAATTAGGCTCATAAAAAAGCTAAAAGAGCAGTAGATGAAAAAAGCGTTAGTATTCTCCCTGATTTCAATGGCCGCTTTTGCGCCGAATGTGCAGGCCACCCAAGTTCTTAATGGGTATTGGGCATATCAAGAGTTTTTAGACCAGTTTCCACAACAGAAGCAGCTAACTAGTGCGTTGGCTGAAGTGGTAAGAGAAACCCCTGTACCCGTAGCAAAAGACAAGAAGCGTCCACTGAAAATTTCTGTTGTTTATCCAGGGCAGCAGATCTCTGATTATTGGATTCGAAACATCGACGCGTTTGAAAAACGCCTAGATAAGCTTGATATCGACTATCAACTAAATCAAGTGTTTACTCGTCCTAATGCAGATATAAAGCAGCAAAGTTTGTCTTTAATGGAGGCGCTGAAAAGCAACTCCGATTATTTGATCTTTACTCTAGATACCACAAGACATCGTAAGTTTGTTGAGCATGTCTTAGACTCAAAGAAAACCAAGTTAATCTTACAAAATATCACCACACCTGTTAGGGATTGGGAGCATCATCAGCCGTTTCTTTATGTTGGTTTCGACCACGCAGAAGGAAGTCGTGAATTGGCCGTTGAGTTTGGCAAGCGTTTCCCTAAACATAGCCACTATAGTGTTCTCTATTTCTCGGAGGGCTACATTAGTGACATCAGAGGCAACACTTTTATCAACCAAGTGAACCGCGATAATCAATTTGAACTACAATCTGCTTACTACACCAAAGCAACAAAGCAATCTGGGTATGAAGCTGCAAAAGCCAGTTTGGAGAAGTATCCGGACGTTGACTTCATTTACGCGTGTTCTACCGATGTAGCATTAGGTGCTGTTGACGCTCTTAAAGAGTTAGGTCGTGATGATGTCATGATCAATGGTTGGGGCGGCGGTTCAGCAGAGTTAGAGGCGCTTTCTAAAGGGGAGTTAGACGTTACCGTTATGCGTATGAACGATGATACAGGTATTGCAATGGCTGAGGCCATTAAGTGGGATTTAGAAGGAAAGCCAGTTCCCACCGTTTACTCTGGTGATTTTGAAGTCGTTACCAAATCGGACTCTCCAGAAAGAATTGAAGCATTAAGAAAACGTGCATTTAGATACTCAGATAATTGATGACAACTACATCAAAAACAAGAAAGCGTCGCTCACTGTCGACGCTTATTACCAAAATAATTATTCTCGTACTTGCTCCGATCATTCTAGGCATCTTTGTTCAGAGTTATTACTTCTCGAAGCAGATTATTTGGCAGGAAGTCGACCGAACCAAGCAGCAGACCTCTGCCCTGATCCTGAACATTTTTGATAGCCATTTTGCAGCGATTCAGATTCATCACAACAGCAATTCGAAAAGTGATGTTGTATTGGATTTTTATACAGAACGTGATGAAGAGGCACTCAATTACTTTTTCATGAGTATTGACCAGAGTGATCCTTCCCATACACCAGAGTTTCGTTTCCTAACCGATCATCAAGGTATTATTTGGGACGATGGTAACGCGCATTTCTATGGCATCAACAATCTGATACTTAGCCGACTTGCCAGTCAGGTGACCTTTAGCAACAACTGGTATTATCTACCCTCACAGACCCCGATGGGAACTCGCCATCTGTTACTTCGTCGCGTACCCGTTTTACAACCTAAAACCGGTGAAGTGATGGGGTACTCTTACAATGTTGTTGTTTTAGATAATAACTTTGGGTTGATGGAAAGGTTAAAAAATGAAGGCAACGTCGACAATGTTGTGTTGGTCGCTAACAACACACCATTGGCAAGCTCATTAGTAGGAGATGAGGCTTATCAAATATTTGACGTACTCAAACGACGAGAGTCCCAGCACAAGCTTGACCAATTATTGATCATCAAAACCCCTATTGAGGTAAATGCCGCCGAGACTGACTTGTGCTTGCTTACTGTGCAAGACAATCAGAGCGTGGTGACATTGCAAATCCAACACCTGCTAGCAATGCTAGCCTCAGTTATCGGTATGGTCATGATTGCGCTGATGACTAAAGAATGGATCGAGAATCGAGTAGTTGAAGAGTTAGGATCCCTGATGGCATATACCCGCTCGGCTCGTGAAGAAAAAGGATTTGAGCGTTTTGAGGGGTCAGATATTGAGGAATTCGATCATATTGGTTCGACACTAGAAAACACTTTTGAAGAGCTTGAAGCACAAAAGCGCTCTTTCCGCGACCTGTTTAACTTTGCGTTATCTCCTATTATGGTGTGGTCTGAATCGGGTGTGCTTGTCCAAATCAATCCGGCAGCACGCAAAGAGTTAGTCATGGAAAACGATGTTGAAACCATGCACCCAGTGTTCAAAGGTTTCAAAGAAAAGTTGATGCCACACCTTCGCATGGCGGCTCAGGGAGCTACGTTGACAGGCGTTAATGTGCCAATTGGAGACAAAGTATATCGCTGGAACTTATCGCCGATTCGAGTTGATGGAGATATTAGCGGTATTATTGTTCAAGGTCAGGATATAACCACGCTTATTGAGGCGGAAAAACAGAGTAACTTGGCGCGCAAAGAAGCAGAAAAATCTGCTCAAGCCCGTGCCGACTTTCTGGCTAAAATGAGCCATGAGATCCGAACGCCAATCAATGGAATTTTAGGGGTTGCTCAATTGCTAAAAGACTCTGTGGAAACAGAAGAGCAGAATAACCAAATTGACGTACTTCGGCATAGTGGTGAGCACTTACTTGCTGTTTTGAATGATATTTTGGACTTTTCGAAGATTGAGCAGGGTAAGTTTAATATCCAAAAGCACCCGTTTTCTTTCACTGATACAATTCGAACGTTAGAAAACATTTATCGTCCTATTTGTGAAAGTAAAGGCGTCAACCTTGTCATTGAAAACAAAATAGATCCCAATGTTGAAATCTTTACTGACCAAGTTCGTCTGAACCAAATTTTATTCAACCTAGTCAGTAATTCTGTGAAGTTTACGCCCTCGGGTAGCGTGCGCTTGCATGCGGAACTGGAGCAGTTCTATGGTGCTGACAATAGCGTGCTGGTCGTGGAAATTATGGATACAGGTATCGGCATCGAGTCTGACAAACTCGACCAAATGTTCGAACCTTTTGTTCAAGAAGAAGCAACAACGACTCGAGAATACGGTGGTAGTGGCTTAGGGCTGACCATTGTGAAGAGCCTTGTCGACATGCTGGAAGGTGATGTTCAAGTCCGCAGTCAGAAAGGTTTAGGAACGACTTTTGTCATTACAATGCCAGTGAAAGATCGTGAGCGAGTACTCACCCCTCTTGATTCGAGTTTGCGAGTTAAGCCAGGTGAACTATTTGCAGAGAGTCTCAAAGTGTTGTTGGTAGAGGATAACCATACTAACGCATTCATTCTAAAAGCGTTTTGTAACAAGTACAAAATGCAGGTTGATTGGGCGAAAGATGGGTTAGAAGCAATGGAATTCTTAAAAGATCATACTTACGATTTGATACTGATGGACAACCAACTTCCGCATCTTGGTGGAATTGAAACGACCAAAGAGATCCGACAAAAGCTAAAACTAGGCACGCCAATTTATGCGTGTACTGCTGACACCGCGAAAGAAACCAGTGACGCCTTTATGGAATCGGGTGCAAATTACGTGCTTCTCAAGCCGATTAAAGAAAATGCGCTCCATGAAGCATTTGTGGATTTTAAACAGCGGTTCTTAGTCGAGCGAACATGAATAATTGGCTCACTACGAGATAACCCAATTATTCATTATCTGAAAAGCACAACACCATGACTGTGGGTTGTGCTTTTTTGTATCTGACCCTTTTACTCTTATACAAATCAGACTTTATTGGTCTCGACGTTTGTTGTGTACATCGCTGCATTTCAAGTTCAAACATAGTGTTGTGTTACTTAGATTTCTGCCCCTTCACTGACACACCCAACGTGATTTCAATCACAAAAAGATATTTACTTAGCGTGCTAACTATTTTATATTACTTAGCACGCTAAGTAATTGAGTAGATCTTATGATTCAAGACATCAACAGTTTGCGAGACCTTTCTCTGGCTGAAAAATTATCTCGTGTTGCTCGTTTGTGGAAAATGGTTGCAGATCGCGAGTTAGAGCCTTTAAACCTAACGTATCCGCGTTGGACTGCGTTATGGAAGCTTTATCGAATGGGTGACAACATCAGTCAGAAGCATTTGGCTGAAGCGCTTGAGATCGAGTTAGCGTCGTTGATGCGAACATTAAAATTATTAGAAGAGCAATCTCTGATCGTTCGCCATTGCTGTGAACACGATAAGCGAGCACGTATTGTTAGCCTCACAGAAGAGGGGAAAACCCTACTAAAGCAAATGGAGGCTCGAATTCTTCAAGTTCGAAGCAAGCTCCTAACGGACATCAACGACCAGGAACTTCAGCAGCTTTCATTGATTCTTGATCAGATTGCTCACAATGCGCTTGATTCACTTAGCGAATAAGTCAGAAAACCGAATAAAAAGAGAAGTAAACGCCTATGACTCCAGATCAAAAATTCGCACGTTGGATCAAATATTCTTGCGTCGCGTTTGTCCTTGTCTTTGCCTATTTTCTAGTTGCAGATCTCGCCATGCCGTTGACGCCTCAGGCAATGGCAACGCGTGTGGTAACTAAAGTGGCCCCCCGTGTGAGTGGGCAGATTACGCATCTTTATGTTGCCAACAACCAAGAAATAAGCCAAGGCGATCTACTATTTCAGATTGATCCCCAGCCTTATCAGCTCGCCGTAGAAAAGGCTCAACTTAACCTTGAGCGTGTGATTCAAAACAACGAACAACTTGATGCTTCTATTGCTGCGGCAAAAGCAGACGTTGAAGCGAGCAAAATCGTGGCGGAACAAAAAGTTCGCGAAGCAAAACGTCTTAATACCCTGTTTCACCGTAATGGTACTTCGCAACAGCAGCGCGATGACGCACAGAGCAGTGCAACGGCAGCTAAAGCGAACTTACTGGCCGCACGTGCTCGTTTAAAAGAGTTGGAAGTAAACCGCGGTGATTTAGGCGCGACGAATGTGAATATCCGCGTAGCGCAAAACCAGCTAAAACAAGCGGAACTTAATCTGTCTTACACTCAAGTCTCGGCGGAACATGATGGCGTTGTCGCTAACTTGCAGCTGGAGACGGGGGCCTATGCGGCAGCTGGTACACCTCTTGTCGCTTTAGTCTCCGATGACGTGGATATCATTGCCGACTTTCGTGAAAAGAGTTTACGACACTTTAATCAGAACAGCCGTGCGTTAGTGGCTTTTGATAGCTTACCTGGTGATGTATTTGAAGCTCGTATTACGAGTGTGGATGCCGGGGTCAGCTCGGGTCAATTCGATGCGGATGGTCGCTTAGCAACACCAACTGACTCAAACCGTTGGGTGAGAGACGCGCAGCGCTTACGTTTACATTTAGCTATCGATGAACCTCAGCAGCGCGCATTTCCAGCAGGGGCACGAGCAACCGTGCAGTTGTTGCCAGAAAACTCATTATCTGGTTGGTTAGCGAGGTGCCAGATCCAATTCTTGAGTCTTCTTCATTATATTTATTAACGAGGAGGCGATATGAAGTTATGGGACCACCCCATGTCGGAAAACGACTTCCGTCAGTGTTTGCGCATTGCAACTGGTGCGACCATTGGTTTCACTTTATGTAAAGTATTTGGTTGGAACTATGGCGTATTCTTTACTGTAACCCCGATGCTGTTACTTGGAATGGTGCCAGTCATGAGTCTACATGCCGCACGACAACTGATTTTTTCAGCGGTTGTGTGTGGATTAGAAGTTGGTGTGCTTGGTGGGTTATTTGGTGGGCACCCAGGCATGATGACAATCATTGCATTCGGGTTGTTCCTGTATAAATTCGCCTGTATGTCAAAAGGGAGCTTATTCTTATTTGGAGCGAACAGCGTACTGAGCTTAAGCATCATGCTGCACTTTGCGAGTTATCCAACCACTGACTTAAATGACCTAATATTTAGCAACCTGCAAGCGAATGTTATTTCAGTGATCGTTGCTTATGTGGTGACATTTTTGATTCCCGATGCGGAACCTCGTCAGCCACCAGCGAAACCGTCGCAGCCTAAACAGAGTCATCGAATGCGTCATGAAGCCCTTATGGGGGCGAGTATCGCTACAATGTCTTTCCTTGTATTCCAGCTATTTGACCTCAGTGACTCTATGTCTGCTCAGGCGACAACCTTGCTTTTATTGTTTCCTATGCATTGGAACGGTGCTTTAGGGTATGCGCGAAAAAGAGCAATGGGAACCTTGATGGGGGTGACCTTTGGTATCGTCGGACAACTTGTATTATACGATTGGTCGGATACTTTATTGTTTATCGTCCCATTGCTTTGGATTGGGGCTATGATGTTCAGCTATATGCACGTGAAAGAATCTAGCGGTTCGGGAGCCGGATTTGGCGGCTTAACCACATTAGGCATTTTGTTCGGCCAATATCTTACTCCGGATGGTGACTTAATGTTCAGTGCGCTGTATCGCGTGAGCAGTATTTTGTTTGCTATTGTTGCGACGCTGCTTGTGACCTATACGGTTCACAGAATACTCAACAGCTTTGAGGCGACGCGCTTTAGCGAGCAGTAATTTCAGACGTTACTGGTTAGAAAGGATTGCTCCAGTAACTCTGTTTTTAGTTCGTGAGTCATCTCAATGGAACTAGCAAACTTAATTCCAACTACCCATCCCTTCGCCAATTTCTTAATGTTGGCAATGACACATCGATTTTCTTCTCCGATATAGTGGCTTAACGGGCATTCGATGGTAACACTCTCACCCACGTTGAATTCGGGCTCAATCAAGGTTGATATACCAACACCTGCTAGAGAGAAATCGATAAGGCTACCGTCGTAGACATTCCCTGCATGAATAACGTTACAGTCCATTTGCAACTTGTAACGCTCATGTTCTCGAACTGGTTTGGTTGCAAATGTTCCTGGAATGCGGATAAACAAAAGGGGGGATGGTCGAACGGTCGTCGTCAGTACGCTGGACTTAAACGCAATGACATGGCCTAACTCCGTATCTGATACACCACGCACGATGACATCGGCGTTGGGGAGTTTCCTCATCACTTGCTCTTCAAGCAAACGCATTGGTATATCAAGAATCAAATAAGCATTTTCTTTCATCCCAAGATAGGTGGTGGAATACGTATATTGATCCTTAGGCCCAAATTCGAAATTAGTAGAAAGTTTCATTCCCGGTTTGAGAAACCTATGCAGTTCATCTTTACTATGAGTGGCTGGCATCACATTGGCGTTTTAATTTTTAGTTAAGCTGAGGCTATCAAAACGCCATTTTGTTATTCAAGATAGTAAGGCATAAGTTTTTGTAAAATCATCGCTATCTGTGAAGTGGTGGGCGATAAGTTTGGTTCATTCCACCTTTCATAAAGATTTGGCTTGCCACAATACTGCCGCATGTGACCAACATCAGCGCTAACCAAGTGAGAGAATCTGGTTGTTCACCAAAAATTGGAACGGCAAGAAGTGTCGCGACGACTGGAGTTAATGAACCAAAAGCAGCGCTGGCTTCGGCACCGATGATCCTAATTGCATAAATGAAAGTGAAAGAAGCGATTAAACCTGCGCCAACACCTTGTAGCATCGCGTGGCCAAATAACTCCTCCCATGGCCACTGGCTGAACGGTGTTACCACCAAATAACTGTCTACCCACCCGAAACCAACGGCGATGATGAGCAGAGCCAAAGACGCGATTGCAACGAATCCTGCACAGACGTGTGCATTAAGATTAGCGACACGAGCGCTGATGGTGAAAGCAGCCCACATGATGCTGCCAGTTAGAAACAGGATATGCCCTTGCAACTGAGACCAGTTGTACTCTGCGCCGCTATTCGAAAGAAGAAAAACAAAAATGCCTAACAACACCGTAGAAAGCCCGATTAAGCGGTGAGCACTCAGCGACTGTTGATAACAAAGTACCGCGATAGCAGAAACAAACAATGGCAAAGTGCCAGGTACTAATGCACTGCCGTGCGCCACGGGAGCGAAATGCATAGCCGTTCCGACGACCAGAAGATAGGGAAGGCCGCTTCCAACCACAACACCAACCAGGTAGCGTTTAGGCACTACGCGCAGCGACTGTTTATGCTTAATCACAAATGGTAATAAAATTATACTTGGGATTAGAAAGCGAACTAACGCGATATCGGCTGGCTGCAAGGCAGAAATTGCGCCCCCTTTTAAAGAAATAAAGAAACCAGACCAAAGCAGTAAGGTCGTTAATATAGCTGCGTATCCCAAGATCATTATCGACATGTCCATTTGTAAATGATGTGTTAATTGTTGAATAAAACTCTTGCCAAAGGGAGGCAAAGTTTGACGTAATTAGGCTTGATGTTGGTGATAAATTGCGTATAAGTGTTAATTGTTGGTGATTAAAGGCACGGAAGAATAAATGGATAAAATTGACAGGCAACTTATCAACCTAATGCAGAAGGATGCCACTCTGACAACGGCAGAACTTGCTGACCAAGTAGGGCTATCGGCATCACCTTGTGCAAGACGCATTAAGCGTTTGGAGCAGGAAGGTGTAATAAGTGGTTATCGAGCTATTGTGTCCAGAGACACTGTAGGCATCGCGATGACTGTATTTGTTGAAGTGAGTTTAAATAACCACCAAGCTTCTTCGATTGATGAGTTTGAACATGCCGTTGTTGAGATGGATGAAGTGATCTCATGCCATGTCGTATCAGGGGCCTATGATTACCTGTTAGAGGTGGTCAGTAAAGATCTCGCTGGTTATGAAACATTTACTAGAAAGTTACAGCGATTAGAAAATGTGAAAGATATTCATACCCACCTGGCGATTAGACAAGTGAAAGGAAATGGCAGTTTACCCATTTATGCATAAGAAAGATGAAATTTTTCGATAGACTTAAGATTGCCCACTATCATCGAAAGCGATATAGACAGTTTGGTAAAGACAGAGCCCGAACTCTGGGATGGGCAGATAAGTATAGTCAGATCAGCCGTTTTGAGGCGTTGTGCCGAGGGTTAACGTTAGACGGTTCAAGTATTTTAGATATTGGGTGCGGCTACGGAGACTTGTTAGCGTTTATCGAACTTACGGGGGGGCTTCCTCAAAGCTATATTGGCATTGATCAGCAAAAACAGTTTATCTCTGAAGCCAGAAAACGAGATTTTCGTACGCAAAGTAAGTTTATATGTGGCGACTTTTCAACGTTGGTATTGCCTCGTTGCGACTTTGTTTTTGCTTCCGGATCATTGAACTATCAATCCACCAACCCAAATCATACCATTGAAATGATTGATAAAATGTACCGAGCGACAGAGAAAGGTTGTGTGTTTAACTTGTTGGATGAATCCAAACTACCCAGCATGAAAATGTTAGCGTCGCACAATAAAGAAGGTGTCTTTCGCTATTGTCGGTTGCTGTGTCCGAATACACGATTGATTGAGGGATACTCCGAGCACGACTTTACGATTGCCATGATCAAAAAAGCGGAGTCCGTTTCCTGACTCCGCTTAATAAATTCTTAAGCCTTATTGGTTTTTGTATTGTGAGATTTCACAGTTACCTGTGTATCTATCAACCTTGAATGAGAACGCGGCTGAATGGTATTCCCTCCCATCACTCCATATTGTTTCTCCGAAGATTTTACAAAGATCCAAATCACTGATTGAACCGAACTCTTTTACGTGCCTAACTACTGACAAAAACTTGGCTTTGGTAGCATTAGGACATTCCCTGTTACTTAATCGACTGATAACCATGTTTGTAGCATCATCTCCAGCCAAATGTGACTTTTTATTAAATTTTATTAATGGCTAAACTAACCAAAAAATGTCCATAAGTAAAGCATTAATGTGACGTATGTCTCTATAAATTGATTGTCTTGGTCATGGTTTAGTCAAGTTTGTCAAAGGGAACAATCCCATTATTTACATTTGATATCGTTCACGACTAAGGAAAGATAAAAAGCACGAATAACGTCCAATATTGGAGTGAAAAACCAACATCGTCTATTCAAAACTGGCTCTGTTTTTACTTCGAAACATCTTGAGCGTATTGAAGCGCTCGGGCTTCTTTATCATAGACTTGTGACAGAGTTTGATATTGTGAAGAGAGGCGCTTGTAATCTTCAGCAAGTTCCAAAGCGTTGGTGTTATACCATTCCGCAGTTATTTGATTGGCTGTTTTGTTTGACTCGCGGCACTTCTGGGCCAGTATCTCCCACCCATTTGCTGACTATTGGGATTGTGTGCTCAATTTAAGCAGCTGATTCGCTTTAGTTGTGAGCTCTTCTTTGTATTGAATCGATGCTTTTAATTGCGCTTTGAACACATTTTGGTTCGACTTGGCACGCCAAAGAAGCACGAGCTCATGCAGTGAAAAGGTTTCGGACAATAACTGACGCTGTTTATGTTCGGTTAAAAGTGTATTGAATACCTCAACATGCTGATTGTAATTGGACTCTAAACGATTGAATTGGGTAAGATTGTCATTCCACGACGATGGGTTACATTGAATATTGGCGTGCCCCGTTATCGGGAACAGAAGAAATAGTAGTATCCAATTGAGTCTGTTGATCATTATTGCTCGCGTTAGTTGACCTGCTCTTTTGAGTATATACCCAAATTTCTACGACATGCGTGCTGCTGGTGGGATAAGAATAAAGAATGAAAAGGAAAAGGGCATGAAGAAAATTCTCGTCGCATTGATTGTCATGCTGTTGCTCGGCGGAGCGGGGGCTGGATACTATTTCTTCTTTATGCAGAAAGATGAACCTGAAGCACCAAAGGCTACACAAGTCGAGCAATCGTCACTGCAAAAAGAAACATCCAAACCGATTCTGGATTTAGAAGCCGCTCCCCCGGAAGTTACCGAGTACTACGTTATTGAGCGTCGTGTCAATGTTTACAACAAGCCTAACCTTAATGCTTTAGTTGTCGATACGCTCTATAAGGGAGAAAAAGTATCGGTGTTAGAAAAAGTAGATGGGTGGTACCGAATCTCCGGCTATCTTGTCTATGAAGAGGGTGGAGAAGAAAAAGCCGAATGGTTGAATGCTGAAGGGTTATCGGATGCAGAGCCAGTTATTAAAGAGCAAGAGCGCTTAGAGATATTGGATGAATACCTACAGAAGTCGGATGATTTAAAAGTTCACTTGGATATTTTCCGTAAGAAAACACAGCAATTGTTAGACGATGAAACCTGTGATCCGAGTGACTTTGAGGAGCTCGGGGGTTGGGTGCGTTCTGTGACGTTCAAAAAGCGCAACGTTTACTTCATCTATTGTGGCGGTTTGGAGCAAGAGAATAAGATCTACTTAGATGTTGATAAGGGCGATATTTTTTATCGATAACTCACCACCAATTACACTCGTTCTCTAAAGACGTTTTGATAAATGCAATAACGATGCAAACCTGAAATCAGAGATTTATAACTTTTTAGTTGTGAACCATAATCAATAGGAATACTATCAATGAGTCAAGTGACCTAACTTGGCTCTTTGTGTTTTTAGTGAGTTCCTATGCCTTGGATTTACCTTAGAAAGTTGATTTTGCTGCTATTTGCAATGGTATTGCTACCAGTGCATGTATCTGCTGCGCAAATCGACCACAAGGCTCACGTACCGCACTTTTCTAAGCTACAACCTTTTGTAGCCGTAAGTGTGTCGCCAAACTCTTCCGTCGATTTTTCTGAAGTTTCAGAAGAAAGCTCTCAATCTCCAGTATCTGAAGGCCATGCAAGTCTCGATTCCGTTGCTTTGTTTAACTCTCAGCGCTGGACGTCTTACTTACGGGAAGGGCTTGATGACGAGCACGTAGATTTTGTCGGCGATCTCACTACTCCGTTTTACGCTGATGCGGGTTACGCATACAGCTTGATGGACATTAACTGGCGTCACAACCAGTCCACATTTTATCATTTCACAAGCGATCATCGCATTTCTGGTTGGAAAGAGACCAATGCCATGTACGTCGCACTCAATAGTCAGTTTTCTGCCTAAACACCATCTATTTGCACCATTGTGCACTCTTAGCACGACGATTGTATTCGACAGGACGTGAGCGTTCTGAGCATTTCATACCCTGAATTTATTCTGGGAGCATCTGTCGTGTGTTAAGCCTTGTTATTAAAAGCTTCACTTCATCGTGAAGGGATGATGTTTACATGAAAAAAACACCAAAGCAGCAAAAGAACAGAAAGCTGATGAATCACTACTCAGCTTGGAAATATGTCGTATTAATCACGACAGTCATTATTTTAACCCTAAGTGCTATACCAACTTGGTTTGGTGAACAGCCTTCTATCCAGTTGACGTTTGCGGATCAAAACAACAGCGAAATGTCGGTTGTTCATCTGAATCAACTGCTAAAAACCAACCATATTTCAGCCGACAAAATCATCGAAAAAGACGGCAAAACAACCATTGTATTCGATGGTGAAGATGCGCAAAGTAAAGCTCGTGCGTTGTTAAACAAAGAGCTAAATAAAGACGACAGCATCACTTTCTCATACGTATCGGTTGCGCCAGAATGGTTAAATGAGATGGGCTTTAGCCCAATTAAGCTCGGTCTTGACCTTCGTGGTGGCGTTCAGTTCTTGTTGAATGTTGATGTGAATAAAGCGTTTGAAGAACAACGTGATGCGTTGATTGATGAAATCAAAGCGAACCTACGTGATCAACGTGTTCGTGGTGTGCAAGTTCGAGCAGAGAGCGGCAACCGAATTACGGTAAACAGTGACAGCGAGCAAGCATTGTCGGAAGTGAACAAGTTCTTGCGTCAAAACTACCCGGGCTGGATTTCAAAAAGTTCATCTCGTGGCTTTGTGCTTGAACCGAGTGAACAAAATATCCAAGAATTTCAATCGTCGACTCTTCAACAAAACCTGAAGATCATGCGTGGTCGTATTGAAGAACTTGGTATCACAGAAGCACTAGTGCAACGCCAAGGTAAAGAGAGCATTCGAATTGAACTCCCTGGTGTACAAGATCCTGCTCAAGCGAAAAACGTTATTGGTGCAACAGCAAGCTTGGCGTTTTATGAAGTGAAAGATGCGAGCCAAGCACACAGCAGCCAAGATCTTGTTCTTCAAGATAATGATGGTCGTACTGTGATTTTGTCAAAACGACCAGTTCTAACGGGCGAGCACATCGTGAACGCTCGTGCTGGTGTCGACAAAATGGGCATGTCAGAAGTCAATATTTCTCTTGACCACGCTGGTGGTAAGAAAATGAGTGACTTCTCAGCAACTCACATCGGCAAGCCAATGGCGACCGTTTACCGTGAATACAAAACAAACGATCGCGGTGTAACTGAGCGTAGTGAGCGCGTTATCAGCGTCGCGACTATTCAATCTCAGCTTGGTAGCCAGTTCCGTATTACTGGGGCAGGTAGCATGGACGATGCGCAGCAGTTGGCGCTATTGCTTCGCGCGGGGTCACTGACCGCGCCGGTTACTATTGTGGAAGAGCGAACAATCGGTGCTTCTCTGGGGGCAGAAAACATTGAAAACGGTTTTGCAGCACTGGCTTTAGGTATGGGACTAACACTGACCTTTATGGCACTTTGGTACCGCCGCTTAGGTTGGGTAGCAAACGTGGCGCTTTGTGCCAACATGCTTTGTTTGCTTGGCTTAATCGCCTTGTTACCAGGAGCGGTTCTAACGCTTCCGGGTATTGCCGGTTTAGTGTTAACCGTCGGTATGGCAGTAGACACCAACGTTATTATCTTTGAACGTATTAAGGACAAAATGCGTGAAGGCCGCAGCTTCGCTCAAGCGATTGATCTTGGCTTTGACAGCGCATTCTCGACCATCCTTGATGCCAACATTACTACCATGATCACCGCCGTGATTTTGTACGCCATCGGTAATGGCCCAATCCAAGGCTTTGCCTTAACACTCGGATTAGGTTTGTTAACCAGTATGTTTACAGGCGTATTTGCCTCTCGAGCAATGATCAATTTAATTTGGGGCCGCGATGTCCGTCGTGATGTGAGGGTTTAATCATGGTCGAAATGCTAAAACAAAATATTCGTAAAATTCGCTACTTTACTACGCTAGTTTCCATCATTTTAACGGTGATCGCGATCGTCGCTCTAGGCTTTAAAGGGTTGAACCTAGGTTTGGACTTCACTGGCGGTATGGTGACAGAAGTAAAGGTAGATAAGCAGCTAACTAACCATGATCTGCTTGACGTTCTGCAACCAAAGCTTGGTGAATCTGCGTCAGTGACACGCTCTGGTGAAGATGGCCGTTGGGTGATTCGTTACTCTGCGCCGGAAGATGGACAAACGTTGCCAAGTGTAGAAGAGGTGTTGAAGCCAATCTCTCACCAAGTTGATGTTGTCAGCAACAGTATAGTTGGCGCTCAAGTTGGCCAAGACTTGTTTGAACAAGGTGGCTTAGCATTGTTGATTTGTGTGTTGAGTATTCTCGGTTACTTGTGTTTCCGTTTTGAGTGGCGTTTGGCCAGTGGTTCACTGTTTGCTTTGGCCCATGATGTGATCTTAGTGCTTGGTTTCTTTGCAATTACTCAAATGGAGTTCAACTTAACCGTTTTTGCAGCGGTGTTAGCAATTTTAGGTTACTCATTGAATGACTCGATCATCATTGCAGACCGAATCCGTGAGCTGTTGATTGCGAAACAGAGTTGGAAAACAGAAGACATCAATGATCAAGCTGTTATCGCGACGTTTTCACGCACTATGGTGACATCTGGTACGACATTGATCACTGTTGGTGCATTATGGATTATGGGAGGAGCGCCTTTGGCTGGTTTCTCAACCGCCATGTTTATTGGCGTTCTGTCGGGTACATGGTCTTCGATTTCGATTGGTACTGTGCTGCCGGAGTGGTTGAAACTGGAGCCGAAACATTATCTTCCAGTTGAGATTGACGCAGCGCCGTAGCATTATTTTTAAGGTAAAAGTGCTTGCGCCACTCATCTTGAGTGGCGCTTTTTTGTGCTTATTTCACGCGCATCAAGCGATGTTTCACAAGTCCCAAATCGAACTCTAAGACTTGTGAGCGCTTCATTGCTTCGACTTTATTCAACATCGACTCTTGATAGCCTTTCTTCTTCATCCACTGAAGAGGTACAGAGAAAGCATCTTCATTAACGACATAAGACTCGCCTTTATGCTCACCGCTATAGACGTTCACAACCCAAACTCGGGCTTGAAAGTCCAATACTTCACCCATGACTTTAGCGATTTTATTCAGAATATTTTTCATTGTTTCCAGTTTGCCTTAGCTTAGTAGCAACCAGACACCAACTCCCATCATTAAAGTGCCTGCGATACGGTTCATTAGGCGTACATTCTTAGACTGACCTAATACGTGTTTCAACCCTTTACCACCAGTAGCGTACAGAGACATGCAAATGAACTCAAACAGTAAAATAATGGAGACAAGTATGATCAGTTGCGGTGCAAGTGCTGCGTTTTGGTCTATAAAAGGCGGTAAAAGAGAAATCATAAATGCCCAGCCTTTTGGGTTTGCGATTGCGGTAACGAAGCCTTGCATGATAAGTGCGATATTGTCACTCTTTGGTGTTTCTAAGTTGTCGACATTAATCGCAAGTTTCCCTCGCGATCGCCACATTTCAACTCCAAGATAGAGTAAATAACCGCCACCAATGAACTTTAACGCGATAAACATCCAAGGATAATTGAGCATAATCGCAGCGATACCTAACACCGCAGAGACTGACACCAGCGCAACACCGAGAAGCTCTCCTATCATCATCCATAACGTGCGACGATAACCGATACTCATACCTAACGTTAGGGCGAGAGTCATGCACATACCAGGCGTGATTGAGACAAAAAAGAAAGTAGGGATGAACATACTGAGCAATGCAAGATTCATATCTGTTGATGATTTAGTGATTAAAGAGAAGCCACAAAGATAGTGCAAAGTGGAAAAGGATGCTACTACAAAGCGAACGATTACTTTCACTAGTAGCTAGTTGATGTTCTTCGAATATATAAATTTAAAATGAAATTATATTTTAATCTATGCGTCATAATAGTGCGTATTGCACCAGTATGAGACAAGCTCTTATATCATTTTTAGATTAAATATATTTAACTTATTATATTTTATCGGTATTAATCATCACTGTATTAAAATAATCGAATTGATAACTAAACTATCATTAAATGCAGTAATTAAATGATATGTTTGATAATTATTTTTACTGATAATTGAATTATTATTCTAATCTCAAGTTTGTTGTAATCATATAGGCTTAAAATTCAGATCTTAAATCATGACATAATGTAACGTCTACCATTCTGTATGTAAGTGCATGATATTTAATAATTATGTTTCTATTTCTGTTGGTGTGGCTTTTGTGGAAGTGTGATTTAAAACAATGGCTCATGTAAAGTTAACCATTTTATAACATTTCACGGGTAATGAGATCTAAATCAATCTTATGCAATTGGGTGAGTTTTTTATTTGAAATGTAATATTTCTAGGTTAACTTAAAGTAAAGGCAGCACGGGATTGGTTGTCAAAAGAATAAATAAACACGTCAGTTGGTGAACTATTTCATCAGTGTATTAAGTTTGCTTTTTAAATGCCGTTAAGAATGGAGTCTTCAATGAAGAAAGTCGCTTTGATCACTGGATCAAAAGGCGGAATTGGTTCTGCTATTTCCTCTCAATTAGTCAATGACGGTTACCGTGTAATCGCTACTTATTTCACAGGTAACTACGAATGTGCGCTGGAGTGGTTCAACAGCAAAGGGTTTACCAAAGATCAGGTTCGCCTTTTTGAGTTGGATGTAACAAACACGACAGAGTGTGCAGAGAAATTGGCGCAATTGCTTGGGGAGGAAGGAACCATTGATGTTGTTGTCAACAACGCAGGAATCACACGTGATGGCGTGTTTAAAAAGATGACTGCGCAAGCTTGGAATGATGTCATCAATACCAACCTCAATAGTTTATTCAACGTTACGCAACCCCTCTTTGCAGCAATGTGCGAAAAAGGCGGTGGTCGTGTCATCAATATCTCTTCAGTCAATGGTCTTAAAGGGCAGTTTGGTCAAGCAAACTACTCGGCGGCGAAAGCTGGGATGATCGGTTTCTCTAAAGCCTTAGCATACGAAGGTGCTCGCTCGGGTGTGACAGTTAATGTTATCGCTCCGGGTTACACGGGTACGCCAATGGTTGAGCAAATGAAGCCAGAAGTGCTGGAATCCATCACGAACCAAATTCCAATGAAACGTCTTGCGACACCAGAAGAAATTGCAGCATCAGTGAGCTTCTTGGTCAGCGATGCGGGCGCCTACATCACCGGAGAGACTTTGTCGGTGAACGGCGGCCTATACATGCACTAAGGAGAGAAGATGATGGAAAAAGTATTTATCGTAGCGGCGAAGCGTACTCCAATTGGTGCTTTTGGTGGCAGCCTGAAAAATACTTCTGCTGGCGATCTGGCAGCAGTAGCGATTAAAGGCGCGTTGGAAGCGGCAAAGTTGCCTGGCGACAAGGTTGACGAAGTGATTGTTGGCAACGTTGTTGGTGCAGGTCAAGGAATGGGTGTTGGCCGCCAAGCGGCACTGTTTGCGGGGATTCCTGAATCTGTTCCTGCATATGGCGTAAACATGGTTTGCGGTAGTGGCATGAAAACGGTCATGGATGCCGTGTCCCATATCCGTAGTGGCGATGCTGAGATCGTTGTAGCAGCGGGTGTTGAAGTCATGTCTCAGATTCCGTTTGCTGCACCAAGCAGCATTCGTGATGGCAACAAAATGGGCAATCTGGAGCTAAAAGATCTGCTCGTAGCGGACGGTTTAACCGATGTTTACAACCAATATCACATGGGTGTGACGGCAGAAAACGTAGCAAAACAAATCGGCTTAACTCGCCAGCAGCAAGACGAATACGCGCTGTCTAGCCAACAGAAAGCGGTAGCCGCTATCGAAGCTGGCAAATTTCAAGACGAAATTGTGCCAGTGGAAGTAAAGCAACGCCGTGAAACCGTGATGTTTGATACGGATGAATACCCAAAAGCGAACGCGACAATGGAAGCCTTAAGCAAGCTACGTCCTGCTTTTGACCGCGAAGGCACTGTGACTGCGGGTAATGCATCAGGCATTAACGATGGAGCGAGTGCGATTATCGTGGCGTCTGAAAGCGCAGTTAAAGCGCATGGATTAACGCCGCTTGCTGAGATCGTAAGCTACGCGCAATCGGGTCTTGATCCGAAGATCATGGGCCTAGGTCCTGTTGAGTCGGTCAATAAAGCACTCGAAAAAGCAGAACTCACAGTAAATGATATCGACGTTTACGAGTTAAACGAAGCATTTGCAGCGCAAGCACTTGGCGTGATTCATCAGTTGGCGGAAACAAACCAAGTTCCAGTTAACGCGATTCAAGATAAAGCGAACTTTAACGGTGGTGCTATCGCGCTAGGACACCCGCTTGGTGCATCTGGAAACCGAATTTTAGTCACGCTGGTTCACGAGCTTCATAAGCAAAATGGTCAATATGGCGTTGCTTCACTTTGTGTGGGCGGCGGCATGGGCACGGCTGTGGTTGTAAAGACAGTTAAGTAATTATTTAAACGGACATTTTTAATTCTTTCTCTAGGAGACAAACCATGTACACAGATTTCTTCAAAACATTTAGCGATCAAACTGAAAAAAATCTAGAACCTTACTTGAAGTTCAACAAGCTAGTGACAAAAAACGTAGAAGTGTTGACCGAGCTTCAATTGAACGCCATTCGCACATACAGTGAAGTGGGTCTAAACCAGATGAAAGCAGCGACAGAAATCAAAGACGTAACGTCATTGACTGCTTTCAACAGTCAGCAACTAAGCGTACTTACTAAACTTTCTCAACAAATGATGGATGACAGCAACAAGCTTCAAGCGATTGCAAAAGAGTTCAAAGAAGACGTTGAGAAAATGACTTCGGAAAATCTAAAGACTGTTACTCCAGCGTAATTTGTCCGATTCTCGCCGCCCCTAGATTTGGGCGGCGTTGTTTTTTCCGAATATAGGAGTAAGACTATGTTTCAACACTTCTTTTCGGACTATCTTGTGAAGCTTCAGGAAACCAATCATCAGTGGTGGCATGATTTCGAAGTGAACAAGGCAGTCGTGAACTCTCCTTTAAACAAGGCCATGCAAGAAGTGAACTTTGAGGATACTGCCAAACTGTTCGAACAAGCTGCGAATCAGCCTGCTGCGATTTTAAAGCTGCAAGCACAGTGGTGGGAACAGCAGCTGCAAATTTGGCAGAATGTTGCATTGGCAGGGAACCAAGCACAAATCGTCGAAGCTGAAAAAGGGGATAAGCGTTTCTCAAACGAAGCGTGGCAAAATGAAGCCATGTATAGCTTCATCAAACAATCCTACCTTTTATTTAGTAAGACCTATCTGGACACCATCGAGTCTTTGGAAGGCTTAGATGAAAAGACGAAAGAACGTATTATTTTTTTCTCTCGCCAAGCCATTAACGCCCTTTCTCCTTCCAACTTCATCGCCACTAACCCAGAGCTTTTGAAGCTGACACTTGAGCAAAACGGTCAAAACTTACTGGCAGGCTTAGAGCAGTTGAAAGAAGACGTTGAGTCGAGCGCAGACATTTTAAAAATTCGTATGACGAATAACAATGCATTCCGCGTGGGAGATGACGTTGCGACGACACAGGGCAATGTGGTTTTTCAAAACGAATTGTTTGAGTTGATTCAATATCGACCTCTAACAGAGAAAGTGAATGCGACGCCGCTGCTCATCGTCCCACCTTTCATCAATAAATACTACATCCTTGATTTAACAGCAAAGAACTCAATGGTTCGATGGTTGTTAGAGCAGGGGCATAGTGTATTTATGATGTCTTGGCGCAATCCAGGCAAGGCACAAGCGCACATAGAGTTTGGTGACTACGTGACAGAAGGCGTAGTGAAAGCCGTCGCTGCAATTGAAGATATAACAGGACAAGAGCAAATCAATGCTGCTGGTTATTGTATCGGTGGTACTGTTTTAGCAAGCACGGTTGCCTACTACGCTGCAAAACGTATGAAGAAGCGCATTAAGTCT
Organism: Vibrio sp. 1288; assembly: GCF_033344475.1. Lineage (NCBI taxonomy): Bacteria > Pseudomonadati > Pseudomonadota > Gammaproteobacteria > Vibrionales > Vibrionaceae > Vibrio > Vibrio sp. 1288. The sequence continues at coordinate 100,663 of NZ_JAWPOX010000004.1, read as the reverse complement.
GCCACTTTCTTCACCACGTTGCTCGACTTCTCTCAACCAGGTGAAGTCGGCGCGTATATCAATGACACCATTGTTAGTGCAATTGAAGCGCAAAATAACGCAAAAGGGTATATGGACGGCCGTTCCTTAAGCGTGACGTTTAGTTTACTGCGTGAAAACAGCTTGTATTGGAACTACTACGTCGACAATTACTTGAAGGGTAACAGTCCGGTTGATTTCGACTTGTTGTACTGGAATAGCGATAGCACCAACGTCAGCGCTGCATCTCACAATTTCTTGCTTCGCGAGCTCTATTTAGAGAACAAGCTGGTGCAAGATAAAGGCGTCAAAATTGGTGGAGTATGGATTGATCTAAATAAGATCAAAATTCCTAGCTATTTTGTGTCAACGAAAGAAGACCACATTGCGTTATGGCAGGGAACTTACCGTGGTGCGCTGAACACGGGTGGTAACAAAACGTTTGTCCTCGGTGAATCTGGTCATATTGCGGGCATCGTGAACCCTCCAGCTAAAAATAAGTATGGTTATTGGTTGAACGATAATTTGGATGACTCTGCTGATGAGTGGTTGAATAACGCGGAACACAAAGAGGGATCGTGGTGGACACACTGGAACGAGTGGTTACTCCAATTCAACCCTAAAGAGCAAGTTGAGCCTTTCCCTATTGGCTCAGAAAACCATCCGGTTATTGATGAGGCGCCAGGACAATACGTCAAACAGGTTCTGCCAGTAAAAGAATCTTAAACGACTCCCTATAGCAGTAAATCTTAGCGGCCTTTATGGTCGCTTTTTTTATGTATGATTGCTTGTTTGTTGTTGGCAAGTACCATTGATTAATAAATAAAAAGCGCCGAGCATTTGCTCGGCGCTCAGTGTCAACAAATAGGCTAGTTGACGAGTAGAGATGCGTTACGTTACACCTCTTTATCCTTACCAAATGACAACAGCCAGAGAGAGATTGCTGCTACCGCCATAAAGCCGGAAAGAATAATCACTGGCATAGCACTGTAGCCAAGGATATGCCAAATTACAGATTCTAATGTACTCATGGTAAGTCTCCTTAGTGCCAGCCTTCAACGCCGCTCATGTCTGGTAGTTTGTGCGCAATACCTTTGTGACAGTCTACACATGTTTTCTCGCCTGAAGCGAGAGCGGTGGAGTGCTGTTCTGCCGCACGTGATCCTTGCTGAGAGTAATCCATGAAATCAAACTCATGACAGTTACGACATTCAAGAGAGTCATTCTTTTTCATACGTGCCCACTCTCGCTCTGCGAGGTGTCCACGACGCTCTTGGAACTTCTCTGGCGTATCGATCGTCTTCGTTACGAAGTGTGCAAATAGCTCTTTAGATGCCTGTACTTTACGAACGATCTTATCCGTCCATTCATGAGGAACGTGACAGTCTGAACAAATCGCACGAACACCAGAACGGTTGGAGTAGTGAATTGTTTCTTGAATTTCAGCAACGATCGGCGCGTGACAGCCAGAACAGAATTCTTCTGTGTTGGTTGCTTCCATACCTGTGTTGAATGCGCCCCAAAATAGAAGGCCACCAGCGAAGCCTAGAAATAAAACCACACCAGCGGCAGCTTTACTCGGGCTCGACAGTCTCTTCCAAAACGCTTTAAGTATTTTCATAAGTAACCTCTTAGTACTCGCGTTTCAATTACTGAAGCGAATCGACTGCCTTAAACTCGTTTTCCACTAGTGGTTTTGCATCCGTTTGTGGAACGTGACATTGCAAACAGAAGTAACGACGAGGAGACATATCTGCCAGTACCGCATCTTCTCTGTTTACATAGTGCGTTACGCTAATTTTAGTCGCACCTGACTCTTTTGCATTTTTCCAGCTATGACATGCAAGACACTTGTTAGCATTTAACGAAATTTCGTAGTGACGAATGCTGTGTGGGATCAACGGTGGTTGATAAACATAGCTGTCTTCAACGATTTGATCTTTAGGGAAGTCTTTGAACTCGTCTGCTGGACGCGTATCTTCCAATTGAGACATTCCACGTAAAGATTCTAGACCACCAATACCACCAGGATTATCCAACTCAGCTTGCGCAATGCCTGTCACTAACGCACCTACAGATAAAACTGCGACAAGTAATTTTTTCATCATTTCATCTCCGCCTTTATGGCTTAAATTCTTTATTAGGCCGCCATAATGACGGCCGTAGCATTCAGTATCTGAAGGTTAAGCAATCTTAGTGATTTTGACTGGGCACTTCTTAAAGTCTGTCTGTTTAGACAGTGGATCAGTCGCATCTAGGATAAGCTTGTTAATCAAAATACGTGCATCAAAGAACGGTACGAATACCAAACCTTTTGGCGGACGGTTACGACCGCGAGTTTCAACACGAACGCGTACTTCACCGCGTTTGTTTGCCATGAGTACTTCTTCACCACGACGAACATTGCGTGCTTTTGCGTCTTCTGGGTGCATGTAACACACTGCGTCTGGTACTGCTTTGTATAATTCAGGTACACGACGAGTCATGGTGCCTGTGTGCCAATGCTCAAGAACACGACCAGTACATAACCACATATCAAATTCATCGTTCGGTACTTCTGGTGGCGCTTCGTATGGCGCGGAAATGATCTTCGCTTTGCCATCAGCATTGCCGTAGAAGTCCCAACCAGAGCCTTCTTTCGCGTATGGGTCTGAACCTTCTTTAAAGCGCCACTGTGTTTCCTTACCATCAACAACAGGCCAACGTAGACCACGTACTTGATGGTAGCGGTCGTATGGAGCCAAATCATGACCGTGACCACGGCCAAATGTTGCGTATTCCTCAAACAGACCTTTTTGAACATAGAAACCGAAGTGGTGAGCATCGTCATTCAGTTCACGAGCTTCTTCGATAGGGAATTTGTCGACGTTACCATTGCGGTAAAGTACGTCGTACATTGTTTTACCACGGTATTGAGGCGCTTTCGCTAGAAGCTCTTCAGGCCACACTTCTTCCATTTTGAAGCGTTTCGAGAACTCCATTAGCTGCCAAAGGTCGGATTTTGCTTGACCGACTGTGCCCACTTGTTGGTACCAAGCTTGGGTACGACGCTCTGCGTTACCGTAAGCACCTTCTTTTTCAATCCACATTGCGGTAGGAAGAATAAGGTCTGCTGCTTGTGCTGTTGCTGTCGGGTATGGGTCAGACACAACGATGAAGTTTTCTGGGTTTCGGTAACCTGGAAGACGTTCTGTGTTGATGTTTGGACCGGCTTGCATGTTGTTGTTACATTGAACCCAGTAACAGTTCAGAACGCCGTCATTCAGCATACGGTCTTGCAATACGGCGTGGAAGCCAGGTTTTGGTGGAATCGTACCTTCTGGCAGTTTCCAGATGTCTTCTGCAATCTTACGGTGTTTAGGGTTAGCAACCACCATGTCCGCTGGTAGGCGGTGAGCAAACGTACCAACCTCACGAGCGGTACCACATGCTGATGGTTGGCCCGTTAGTGAGAATGGGCTGTTCCCCGGAGTCGAGATCTTACCGGTTAGTAGGTGGATGTTGTAAACCAAGTTATTCATCCAAACACCACGAGTATGCTGGTTCATGCCCATCGTCCATAGAGACATCACTTTCGTGTTTGGATCCGCGTATTGCTTCGCAAGCTCGATAAGCTTCTCTTTCTCAACACCAGAGATTTCAGATGCTTTCTCTACTGTGTATGGCGCTACTGATTTCTTGTACTCTTCGAATGAGATAGAAGTGAGTTTGCCAGAGTTCGGGTTCTTCGCTGCTTTTTGTAGCGGATCGTCGTCACGTAGACCGTAGCCGATGTCAGTGTCTGCTTGAGTGAAGTTCGTGTGTTTGTTCACGAAGTCCCAGTTTACTGCATCGTTTTCGATGATGTAGTTTGCGATGAAGTTAGCAATTGCAAGGTCAGACTGAGGATTGAAAATGTAGCCGTGGTCAGCCAACTCAAATGAACGATGGTAGTAAGTAGAAAGCACGTTCACTTTAACGTGAGGGTGGCTTAGGCGGCGGTCAGTAATGCGAGTCCATAGAACCGGGTGCATCTCTGCCATGTTTGAGCCCCAAAGAACGAAAGCGTCTGCGTTCTCGAAGTCATCGTAACAACCCATTGGCTCATCGATACCGAATGCGCGCATGAAACCTACAACGGCAGAAGCCATACAGTGACGAGCGTTTGGATCAATGTTGTTTGATCGGAAGCCTGCTTTCATTAACTTTGACGCAGCGTAGCCTTCCATTACTGTCCATTGGCCTGAGCCAAACATACCTACGCTTGTTGGGCCTTTTTTCTCGAGGGAAGCTTTCCATTTCTCAGCCATGATGTCGAAAGCGTCATCCCAAGAGATAGGTGTAAATTCACCATCTTTGTGGAATTTGCCATCTTTCATTCGTAGCATCGGTTGAGTTAGACGGTCTTGACCGTACATGATCTTAGAAAGGAAGTAACCTTTGATACAGTTCAGACCTTTGTTTACTGGTGCTTCTGGGTCACCCTGTGTTGCTACCACTTTGCCGTTTTGAGTGCCAACAAGAACAGAACAGCCTGTACCACAGAAACGACAAGGTGCTTTGTCCCATGTGATTTTGGTTTGATCAGAGCTTGCAATCAGGTTGGCTGCAGATGCTGGTAGTGTCACACCTGCGACAGCAGCAGCTGATGCAGCCGCGTTTGCTTTCACAAACGCACGTCTTGTCATTTTCATACTTCACCCTCGATTTGGGAATGTTGTGTTCCAGTGTCTTCTTCATCCGTTTCTTCAAGCCCAGTTTCGATTTGGTGATAAACCAATACCGTGCTTAAGACGTTCGGTAAATTGTTAATGGCATCGATAGTGTCTGTGATGAAACCTTGGTTCTCAGTTTCAAGTACGACGATAATCTTGCCTTCAGGACTGTCACCATAGATTTCCGCATTTTCGTGTGCTTCTATCTTTTGTTTGATTTCGTCCAAATGTTCCGGCAGCACATGTACTACCAAACTTGAAATATGCACTTCATTTAGTGACATATAGCTCTCTCATTTATTTTTATTGCCTTTGGCCGACGACATTCGGCTTAGGCTGTTGTATTGCTCACATTGATGGATGAAGTCGGGCACACTGAAACACAGGCGCCGCAGCCGTTACACTCATCAAGGTCTAAATTGGGTTGTGCTACTTTCCCCAGTTCTAATTTGAACTGAATTGCCATCGGGTCGCACATATCCCCACAGCTTCGGCATTCGACATTTTGTTTTGCTAAGCAGTTATCGTTGATACTTGCTTTTGCTTGCCAAGGTTGTTCTGTTTCTGGCAAGAAAAGGGGCTCAGGACAGGCGTTTGCACATTGATAGCAAAATGTGCATTCATCGATGGAAAAATCGACCGAGGGGAATCCGCCATCACTTTTGGTTATAATCTTTGTTTCACAGGCCTCAATGCATTTACCGCAGCGAGTGCAATCGTCCGTAAACTGTTGCGGTTTAGTTAACCAAGGCAAACGTACGGCGTTGTCGGGGTGCGCTTTTCTTGCAAAGAGTCTTCTTCTGGAAAGGTCTACCACTTAGTCACCTCGAAACTTGGAACCCAAACTAAGCATAGTCCACAATTTTCATTAATAAACTGTCATTTAAACTAACGAAATTGTAGTTTTTGACATATTTGTATAAATACCTCTTAGGGGGTAAATGGTATGCAATATTGTTTTGGATCAATAAATTCCGTCGCAGGTGATCACATATTGATAAAGTTGAAAGGTAATGGGTTCATTGCACGTACAAATAGGATTGTTAATGGGCGAGGAACTCAGATTGTTTAAAAATGTGAAAAAGTCGGTGACGCGCACGATTGCGTCCGCGATGCTTCTTATTTTGCTGCTCTCAGTCGCTACGACTGGTTTTGCGATTTTTACGTTAGCGTCCAGTTTGAACGATGCTGAAGCCGTCAATGTTGCTGGCTCGATGCGAATGCAAAGCTACCGTCTGGCGAATGATATTCAGGTTAAATCTGTTGACTATTCTTCACATATTGACGCATTTGAACATTCGATATATTCACCTTCAATGAAAGCGCTTCAGCATTGGTCTGTGCCAGAAGACATCACTCACGATTACTACCGTCTTATTATCAGATGGCATGAACTCAAGGCGGTGCTTAGAGGAGACAACCCGGCAGAATATCAACTCCTAGTGGCCGGTTTTGTTGAACAAATCGATGAGTTTGTATTTAAGCTACAAAGCTTTTCGGAGCAAAAACTGATTAACTTAGCCTGGATCGGCGGGTTAGGGTTAGGTGGCATTCTTTGTGTCAGTATGTTTGTCGTTCATTTTGTGCGCCTCGAAGTTGTTCGGCCTCTGCGTGCTTTAGTTTTTGCTAGCGAGCAAATTAAAAATCGCTCATTTAATATATCGCTCAATGTATCTAGCGATAATGAAATGGGAATACTGACTCGAACCTTTAATCGGATGGCGACAGACCTTGGTAAGTTGTACCGAGGATTAGAACAAGCGGTTGATGAGAAAACACGTAAATTGCAGCATGCCAACCAGTCTTTAGAGGTGCTGTATGACTCGTCAAAAGAACTCACGGCGTCGCGTATTAATCAAGACAATTTCCAGGCGATTTTGCAGCATATCGTCAGTCTTGAGGGCATTAAAGCGGTCAAACTTGAAATCGAGCAGCTGGGAGAACCGAGCTGGATATTGATGGAAGGAGAAGAATGCTGCCAAGATTGTGATGAAGATTGCCACGGTAAAGCCCTGATGCTAGATGGTGAGCACTTGGGCTATTTATATTGGAAAGCAGGGTTACCTTGTCCGAACGAGGCTCTTATTGACAACTTCGTGCAGATTTTATCACGCGCCGTGTATTACAATCGGGCGCAGCGCCAAGCAGAACAAATTCTGCTGATGGAAGAGCGAGCCACTATTGCTCGGGAGTTGCATGATTCATTGGCTCAAGCACTCTCTTACTTGAAAATTCAGGTCGCTTTGTTGAAGAGAAGCGTAAAGAACTTGCCTGACGAAAAGGCGATCGCGCAGGCTAATCAAGTTATTGCCGAGCTAGATACGGGCTTATCTGCCGCTTATACGCAGTTACGCGAGTTACTGACGACGTTTCGTCTTACGATTAAAGAGGGCAGTTTTGGCCAAGCATTGCAAGACATGGTTGAAACGCTCAGTGAACAAACTGCTGCGGACATTACGCTAAAAAATAGACTTTCATCAACTGAACTGGATGCACATCAGCAGGTTCATTTACTACAGTTGATAAGAGAAGCGGCAATTAATGCTATCAAACATGCGCAAGCAGATAATATTCACATTCAATGTCTCGATAATGATGGAAAAGTCACAGTAACCGTTAGCGACGATGGAATAGGCTTTGAACATCAAGACGAAAAATTAAATCATTACGGTATGAGTATCATGCAAGAGCGGGCCGCTAGACTGCATGCCGATCTTCACATCGAAGCATCGATAAACAAAGGTTGTACCGTAAAATTAGAATTCCAACATAGTAAGGAAGTAAACAGTGACAGTGTGTAAAGTAATGCTGGTGGATGATCATCCACTCATGCGAAGAGGTATCCACCAGCTTTTAAGCTTTGAGCCTGAGTTTGAGGTCATTGCAGAAGCAAGTAATGGCGCGGATGCAGTAGCGAAAGCGCATGAGCTGGAACTGGATCTTGTACTTCTTGATCTTAATATGAAAGGCATGTCTGGCCTTGATACTTTGCAAGCACTGCGTGCAGATGGCTGTGAAGCCAGAATTGTCATTCTAACCGTTTCGGATAGTCCAGCAGATATAGAAGCAATAGTTCGAAGTGGTGCCGATGGCTATTTATTGAAAGACACTGAGCCTGATGAGTTGGTTGAGTTGCTAAAACAAGCACATCAAGGGGACAAGGCATACAGCCAAGAAGTTTCTAAGTATTTGAGTGAACGTTCAGAGCAAGAGGACGTGTTTGATACACTGACCGATCGTGAATCGCAGATCTTAAGAGAGGTGGCAAGAGGTTTCCGCAACAAGCAAATTGCCGATCGTCTTTTTATCTCTGAGTCTACGGTTAAAGTACATATGAAGAGTTTACTTAAAAAGCTACAAGTTCCTTCTCGTACTGCAGCAACCGTCCTTTATCTTGAGCGCTTTGGCGACATCAAATAACATTGTTGGATTTGAATCTGTAATAATAAATAAAATCAACCAGTTATATTGATTCTGACGAATAAAAAAACCGCCTGTTAGGCGGTTTTTTTACTTGTCTGGGCGAATAGAGTACAAGTCACTGTTGTGCTTACCACACTCCAAATAGTACTGATAAGCCACTTTTTTGCTTTCAGCAATGACTCTCATGCAGTGCATTTTCCCCTGTTCAAAATATCGAATCTCATATTCTACACTGGTATCAAGTTGCTCAGCGGCTGCCATACTTCGCCTCCATAAACCATCCAAAAAACATCCATGCAAATTATATGCCGTTATAGGGAGCGTCGTTCGGTACGTTTTTTAGCCGATAATTGCGCTCTAACTCACTTTTTTGCGGATAGCTGTGATCAAAAAGTTAATTTCAAACTCTATATATTATTAAGGTGGCAATCAATATTTGTCACACTGGTGTAAGTTTGCCGCAATACTAAGTGATACAGGTTGAGTATAGAACTTAATCAACAGAAAAGGGAATACGAATAAGTGACTAAATTAAAGGATGTATCTAATAAGGCGCTTCGTTATGGCCTTCTATTTTGTTTCGTATTTCTGCTTGCCGGTTGTGCGAAAAAGTTTTTATACAGCAATATCGATTGGTTCGTGCTCGATTACTTAGAGGACTATGTCTCGTTGCAAGGAGAACAAGAAGTCCTGGTGGAAGAGCGCTTATTATTGTTGGCAGACTGGCACAAGAAAGAGGAGTTACCAATATATATCGAACATTTAAAAGACCTTGAGAGATTAAAAGCGAGCGATATCACCTTAAATTACTTACAACAAAATCGAGATAGAATGCGAGCGCATTACGATAGAGTGGTCAGCAAAGCAGCACCAGATCTTTTTGCGTTAAGTTTGCAATTAACGAAAGAGCAAGAACGCGAGTTTTTGAGTAATGTACAAGAACATTATCAAGAGCGAAACGCAAAATATGCCGATAAGACAGAAGACGAAGTGCGTGAAATTATTCTGGATAACACTGAAGAGTGGATGGAAGAATGGCTAGGGAATCTATCAGGAAATCAGCGTCAATTAGCTCAAAGATTTTCTCAGCAAGTTATTTTAAACAGCCCTTTATGGAGAGATTATCGAGCCACGGTATATCAAGAGCTCGAATACTTGTTCGACAACAAATCTAATGTTGTGACTTATCAAGATATATTTATGCGACTCTTGTTCGAGCCAGAGAGTTATTATAGTGAGCAGCTTTCTCTGAATATTGATTCTAACTTTGCATTGGTTGATCAACTGACATTAGATGTTTCTCGTTCGATGACCGATAAGCAATGGCGTCATTTTCGTGAAAAGGTTAAAGAGTGGCGAGTACTGGCTGAGGAACTTTTAGATTAAATTCATACTTCAATGAGCGAAAGCAAAGCGCAAAAGCCTTTCTTATCAAAAAATGATTCAAAGCAAATTCTTATTGAGCTAAGAGCGTAACATAGCGTGAGGTTTGATGAGGCAACGTCAGCTTATCAATGCGTGATAAGGCCTCATCGTACAAAACAATGAGAATAAATATGAAACATTTAGTTGAAAGATTTCTTCGATACGTCACGTTTGATACCCAATCCAATCCACATGTGACGCTTTGCCCAAGTTCACCTGGTCAGCTTGTGTTTGCTGAGTTACTTAAAAAAGAGATGATCGAGCTTGGTTTAAGTGACGTGACTTTGGATAAAAATGGCTACTTGATGGCTAAACTGCCAGCCAATGTTGATTATGAGGTTCCTCCTATCGGCTTCATTGCCCATATGGATACCGCGCCGGATGCATCTGGCAAAAACGTAAAGCCGCAATTCATCGAAGATTACCAGGGTGGCGATATTGCATTAGGGTTGGGGGATGAAGTGTTATCTCCCGTGCAATACCCAGATTTACATCACCTACATGGCCACAATCTTATTACTACCGATGGCACTACATTACTTGGCGCGGATAACAAAGCCGGTATCGCAGAGATTCTTTCCGCGGTAGCTCTGCTACTGGAAAACCCAGACATTCCACACGGCGACATTTGTATCGGCTTTACTCCGGATGAAGAAATCGGTCGTGGTGCAGATTTGTTTGATGTTAAAAAATTTGGCGCGAAATGGGCATACACTATAGATGGTGGCCCGCAAGGTGAATTGGAATACGAAAACTTTAATGCAGCAAACGCTGATGTAATTTTTCATGGTGTTAGCGTTCATCCAGGTACTGCAAAAGGCAAAATGGTCAATGCGATGAACTTGGCTGCGAAATTTCAAGTTCAAATGCCCCAAGATCAAACTCCGGAAACAACCGAAGGTTACGAAGGGTTCTTCCATCTAAAATCGGCAGAAATGGGCGTTGCACGAAGCGAGCTAGGTTACATTATTAGAGACTTTGACCGTCAAAGACTTGAGGATCGAAAAGCTTTTATGCAGAAACTCGTCGATGAAATGAACACGGGTTTACGCCATGGTTCTGTAGAGCTAAAAATAAAAGACAGCTATTACAATATGAGAGAAATGGTTGAGCCTTACCCTCATATCATTGAGCTGGCAAAGCAAGCGATGGAAGCGTGTGATGTGGAACCGATTATAAAACCTATTCGTGGTGGTACAGATGGTGCTCGTTTATCTTTTATGGGTTTGCCGTGCCCGAATATCTTCACCGGTGGTTTTAACTTCCACGGAATTCATGAGTTTATTTCTGTTGAAATGATGGAAAAATCAGTACTCGTTATTGTCAAAATTGCTGAGCTCACTGCGAAAAAACACAGTTAAAAGACTACGTCGAGACCTCTTGCAGATTTAATAACAAAATAGCCCAGATCTCTCTGGGCTATTTAAATATTAAGATGGAATACTAGCGCACGTCTTTGTCTTCAATTTCAATGTCTTCTAGCGGTAACCAGTCGACTTTCACACCCGCTTGGTCGAACATATCTTGACTGACTTGGATTTTATCTCCCCAGCGAGATAAAAAGTCTTCAGACTGCTCAGGGCAGTGTACGTGTGAGATCCCTGTTTGAATGATCTTTGCCGCGCAGTTAGGGCAAGGAAAATGCGTTACCCAAATATCACATCCGTCTAAGTCACGTTTTGAGAACAAAATTGCGTTCTCTTCCGCGTGCAGTGTTTTAAGGTATTTCAACTCGCGCTCATCGGTGTCGACACTGTCAGAAACACCATGCGGATAGCCATTAAATCCAACAGATACAATGCGATTCTGTTTAGTAATAACGGCACCGACTTGTGTTGATGGGTCCTTACTCCAAGACGCCACTAGTTCTGCCATCTGGTAAAAGCGTTTCGCCCATTTAGAAATCATAGTCATCCTCTCTGTCGAAGGCGTTGAATTAATTGAATGATAACCCATTTATATTAAAAAAATAGTCAAAATCGGGGTCTTGAGTATGAAGGCGTCACTTTTTACCTTTTTAGCCACAAAACGTTCTTATCTTGAGCACTGAATCTCACTTTACGCCCGAATACAATACTCCCGTTAGTGTTTCCAAGCACACGCTAAAATTCGCGATCTCCTAAGGCGTATATTAAATAGTTATGATTGAGTTGTATGTATATTGCTCATTGAATACCACTGTTAACTAAATTACTTTATTTTCCTTTTGTTTCTCATGTTTACATTTAGAAACACCTTGGGCGCTTTTCAGTGAAGTTTTCAGTGGCAGCAAGGAGTAAGGTTGATAGGAATTCAACAATATCCTGTTCTATAAAGACGGTAAATACATGCAAAAGAAACCACTTGTCGCACTAATGGCGGCTACAGCAATCCTCGCTGGATGCGGGGAAGCTAATAATGCCCAAACGAAAGGTCAAGCGCCTCTCGTAGTGACTCAGGATGTCACGGTTATCGACTACCAACCGAGCAAGTCTTATATCGGTCGCATTGAAGCAGTAGAAGATACCAATATTACCGCGCAGATTTCTGGCTACTTAAAAGCTCGTCACTTTGAAGAGGGGCAAATGGTAGAAAAAGGGCAGCTCCTTTACTCTATCGAGCCATCTTCTTTTGAAGCCCAAGTCGCGAGTGCTAAAGCCGCACTTGCACAAGCTAAAGCGGCGCTAAAAAAAGCCGAATTAGATCATACTCGAGGTAAAAACTTGTTGCCTCGCGGTAGTATCTCTCAATCTGAGTTTGATGCTTTAACTGCGGCACTTCTTGGTGCGAGAGCAGAGCTAGAAGCGGCAAATGCTCAACTTAAACTTGCTGAAGTTAACCTTTCCTATACTCAAATCCGAGCACCTTTTAGCGGACGTATTAGTGATACCAAAGTTAGTACGGGTGATCTGGTTTCTCCATCATCTGGCGTGCTGACAACTCTGGTGAGTTTAGATCCAGTTCATACCTCATTTAGTGTGAGTGAGCGTGAGCGTTTAGCTATGGGTATGGATCAAGTAAAAGGTGATGGCTCGGCTGAATCAAACCGCGTTGAAGTTCAGCTTGAACTGGAAAATGGACAGTTTTTTGAGCATCTAGGTAAGCTTGATTTCTTAGGTAATCGTATTGACACCAAAACGGGTACGATTGCTATGCGCGCGCTAGTGCCAAACCCAGAGCAGAAGTTACTTCCGGGTCAACACATCAAAGTGAACTTGAGAGATAAGAACACGAAAGACGTTATTGTTATCCCACGACGTGCCGTACAGACTGACTTAGAAGGTGACTTTGTGATGGTGATGGCTGAGGGAAGTGTGGCAGAGCGTCGTAACGTCGAGCTTGGCCCTCAGGTTGAACAAGGCATTATCATTCGAGAAGGGCTCGATCAGGAAGATACGGTTATTACACAAGGCCTACAACGTGTGCGTAATGGTGTAGAAGTGCGCCTTCAAGCACCTGCTGAAGATAAGCAGTAGGGGGCACTATGTTAAGTCGTTTCTTTATTCAGAGACCTAAATTCGCGCTGGTTATTTCGATCATATTAACGCTAGCCGGCGCGATCTCACTGGCGATTTTGCCAGTGGCTGAGTACCCACAGATAAGCCCGCCATCAGTAAGCGTTTCGGCTTACTACACTGGCGCGAGTGCGGAAGTTGTCGAGCAGGCCATTGCGGACCCCATAGAGACCTCAGTCAACGGCGTTGAGGATATGATATACATGTCTTCAAAGAGCGCGAACGATGGCTCTTACAGCCTAAACGTCACGTTCGATGTTGGCACCGATCCAGATATGGCGCAAGTTAACGTGCAAAACCGCGTGTCACAGATTGAGTCAAAACTGCCTCAAGAAGTTCGCATGGTTGGTGTGACGGTGAAAAAGCGTTCACCTGACTTGCTGATGGTACTTAACTTCTATTCACCTGATGGCAAATACGATGATCAGTTCTTGATTAACTACATTAACTTGAATGTAAAAGATCAGTTGGCTCGTGCGAAAGGTATCAGTGAAGTTAACGTGATTGGTGGTGGCGAATACGCAATGCGTGTTTGGTTAGATCCTGAAAAAATGGCCAACCTTAAGCTAACCACGTCAGACGTATACGCCGCTTTGGCTGAACAGAACGTTCAAGTTGCGGCAGGGCGTGTAGGTGCAGCACCATACAACAATCCGCAAGAAGTTCAGTTTAACCTTGTGACCAAAGGTCGCTTGGAAAGCGTGAGTGAGTTTGAGAACGTAGTCCTTCGAGCTAATCCCAATGGCTCTACGGTTTATCTGAAAGATGTTGCTCGCGTTGAACTAGGCAAAAAGTTCTACGATGGTAACGGTAAGTTCCGTGGCCAGGACGCGTCAATCGTTGCGTTGTCTCTTCAATCGGATGCGAATGCGTTAGAAAGTGGTCAGGCCGTCATGGAGCTCCTTGAGGGCTTGAGCAAAAACTTCCCAGAGGGAATGGAATACGAGACCAGCTACGATACAACCGTGTTCGTATCTGAATCGATCAAAGGGGTAGTAAAAACACTGATTGAAGCGATTCTATTGGTGATCGCTGTAACTTACTTGTTCTTGGGTAGTGCGCGTGCAACGTTGATTCCTGTTGTCGCGATCCCCGTTTCTCTGATTGGTACGTTTGCCATCATGCAGGCAACGGGCTTCACCATTAATACGGTTACTTTGTTTGGCCTGATCCTTGCGATTGGTATCGTGGTGGACGATGCGATTCTGGTTATCGAAAACGTCGATACTACCATGGCGAAAGACCCAACCATTTCACCGCGTAAAGCGACGTTGCTAGCGATGAAAGAAGTAACGGGACCAATCATCACGTCGACCTTGGTTCTACTTGCGGTATTCATACCCGTCGCCATGCTGCCAGGTATCACCGGTATCATGTATCGCCAGTTCGCTTTGACCATCTGTATTTCGGTTGTGATTTCATCCATCAATGCATTGACGCTGTCTCCAGCACTTTGTTCTCTGGTATTGAAGCAGGGTGGGGGCAATACCGCTAACTGGTTCCAGGCTTTCAACCGAGGCTTAGAGCGCATCACTACGCGTTATGGCCAGATCGCTGGTTTCTTGGTGAAGAAGTCTTTACTGCTCGTGACGTTCTTTATAGTTGCTATCGCAGCGGTCACTTTCTTTGCGAAAACCACCTCTACAGCGTTTGTTCCTCAAGAAGATAAAGGCATTTTGCTGGTTAACGTACAGCTACCAGATTCAGCCTCTTTATCACGTACTGAAGAAGTCACCAATGATTTAATGAAAATGATCGGTGAAGAACCTGGTGTGGATGGTGTGACGGTTGCGAATGGTTACTCGTTTATGACAGGCGCAGCAGCATCAAACGGTGCTTCTGTATTTATCAAATTGCATGACTGGGATACTCGTAACTCGCTGCAAGGAGAGCACTCTGCTAATGCTATCGCGGCACGTATTAACGGTCGAGCGGCGACAGAGCTACCTCAAGCGGTTGTTTTTGCGATGGGACCACCGGCGGTTCCTGGTATGGGCGCTGCGTCTGGTTTTGAGTTTGTGCTTGAAGACACGCTAGGGCGAAGTCGTACCGATTTGTCGATGGTCATGGGAGAAATGATCCAAGCGGCTAACCAAGCGCCTGAAATTGCCTACACGTTTAGCACGTTCCGCGCGAATGTTCCGCACTACTACGTTGATATCGATCGTGAGAAAGCGCAGCAATTAGGTATTTCGCTGTCGTCTATTTTCCAAACCTTGCAAGGCAACTTAGGTTCGCTTTATGTGAATGACTTCACCATGTTTGGTAAGAACTTCCGCGTAACCATGCAAGCTGATAGCCAGCACCGTAGCAGCATGGAAGATCTAGAGCGTTTCCATGTTCGTTCTTCGAACGGTGATATGGTTCCGTTAAGTACGCTAGTGAGCTACGAGCAAGTGTTTGAGCCTGATGTGGCATGGCGTTACAACATGTACCGCAGTGCTATCATTCAAGGCCAACCAGCACCGGGTTACTCTAGTGGTGATGCGATTGCCGCAATGGAACGCGTTGCTGCTGAAGTTCTTCCGCAAGGGTACACGTATGAATGGACAGGTATGGCTTATCAGGAAGTGCTTGCGGGCAACCAAGCCATTTATGCGTTTGCGCTGGCTTTGATCTTCATTTACTTGTTTATGGTGGCTCAGTATGAAAGTTGGAGTATTCCACTGGCTATTATTTTGGTGGTCCCAGTAGCCACGTTAGGTTCCTTCCTTGCGTTAAATCTAACTGGCACGCCGCTTAACTTGTATGCCCAAATTGGTCTTGTCTTGCTCATAGCCTTGGCGGCGAAAAACGCAATTTTGATTGTGGAGTTCGCCAAGCAAGAGCGTGAAGAAAAAGATGCTGATATCGATAGTGCAGCGGTTAAAGGAGGCACGTTACGTTTCCGCGCTGTGAATATGACATCTTGGTCATTTATCCTGGGTATCTTCCCGCTTATCTTTGCCGCTGGCGCGGGGCACGTGAGTCAAAACTCACTCGGCGTGTCGCTGATTGGTGGTCTATTGTGTGTGCTTCTAGCAGGTACATTCTTGATCCCAGGCTTCTACGCTCTGGTGCAAAGACAGCGTGAGAAAGTTCATGGCGGCAACACCAAGCTGGTTCCTCTTGATGATGAATAATCACATCCGAAGTGCGCAGTAAGCACGAAGTGACAATTGAAAAAAAGCCCGAAGCAATGATTGCCTCGGGCTTTCTATTTTGAAAAGGGTTATTTTAGCGCAGTTTTGAATTGTGCAACGGCTTCATCCATATCATGAGCTTGAGCAGAGACAGAGTTCACTTCATGCAAGCATTCCTGAGCGGATTGCATGTTATTCTCAGATATTGCGTTTAGCTCGGTGATTGAACCGCTAACTTGGTTCATAACGATACCTTGTTCTTCAATTGCTGAAGCTATGCGCTCCGAATTACCTTGAATTGAATGCATGTCAGTGATGATCTGCTGCAGGCTAGAATCCAGTTTTTCAGAAGCATTAAGTGTTTGTTGCCCTTGATCGTTACATTGATCAATATCAGCAACAACTGTCGACATTTGAGTTTGAATATCTGAAACGACCCGCGTGATTTCCTCTGTGGATTGATGAGTTCGGCTAGCTAGGGCGCGTACTTCATCGGCAACAACTGCAAACCCGCGGCCTTGTTCGCCTGCTCGCGCGGCTTCAATTGCTGCGTTGAGAGCTAGTAGGTTGGTTTGCTCTGCAATTTCTTGGATGATGTTCACGGCACCACCAATTTTATCTACATGCTGATTCAGCGAGCCAATCGACTGTTGGCTGTTTGATAAAATCGTGGTTAGTTGACCGATGTTGGTTACCGTCGCCTCAACAACTCCTCGACCTTGTTCGGCATTATTCGCTGCCTGATGCACGCCTTCTACCGCAACTGATGTGCTTTCAGAGATTTCACCTATTGTGGCAACCATTTGCTGAACTGCCGTCGCCATTGATGCAGTGTGGTCAGTTTGAGTGTGGAATTGCTCCATAACGCCTTCTAACTCACGATGCATATTATCGGTACTTGCAGTGAGTTGCGCCGATTTTTCTTGGGTACTACTAATTAGATGCTCAAGCTTATCCAATAGGTCATTGAGGTGATGACTGATATCAAATAGCTCGTCTTGACCTTTCAAATCAGATCGAAGTCCCATGTTGTTCGTTTCGCTGATACTTCGAATGGTGCCAAGTAAGCTATTCACTCGCGTATTGATTGAACGTGAAATTTGCCAAATCAATGCGAAAATAACGACTAAGATCAGAGCTGTAATGACCTGCTTGATGGTCGACATTTGTTCATCACGTTGTGCGGCAGCAGAGCTAAGGGCTGTGGAAAAGGTTTCAAATTGCTCTTCTACGGCATGGGATAATGCGCGAGTTTCACCGAGTAGGCCTTTGTCATAAGCAACCCCAACAACTTGCTTTTGGGCCGCCAATTGCTTACCTGTTTTGATAAGCTCCGGAGCATATTGCCCCTCAAGCAAGTCACTATTGAATAGTCCTGCTTTTACCGCAGAGTCAAAACGGACTAATGCCAATAACTGCTGGTGGTCTGAACGTTGTTTTGCTTCTAATAGTGCTTGTTCGTAACCAGCGAGAAGCCCACTCTTTGAATCAAGCCCGTATCGTTGGTAAGCGCTGACCAGATTCTGAAAGCCCCTTTGGTATGCGAGCAAGTCTTGCTTAAATTGTTGACTGGAAGGTAATTCATTACTCTTGAGTATGTTCGCAAGCTCTTTTTCTGTGTCTATAAACTTGTCAACATTGGCGTCAAACTTATTTAGATATTTGTCATTACTACGTAGTAGGAAATCTTTTTCATTTCTGCGTAAGTTGAGTAAGCGTATTTCTAGATCACCAACGAGTTTGATGGCGTGATTAAGATCATTGCTCTTATTTTCAAAATGGGATGACGTACCCAAAAGGGCCACGATGCCTAAAATGGCGATAACTCCGAGGAAGTAGAGTTTTTGCCTAATAGTCATATTGTTGTTTCCTGAATAAGTAACTAAAAAGAGAAATCCAATGAGATTTCCAAGGGCTAGCAAACGTTGTTCAACTAACATATCGAGAAAACGACATGCACTAATACAGCACTTTCTTACGTTGCTGTTTTTTCGCTCCGTGCTTGTTTTTTGTATCAAGTCGTCGGCGTTGAGAAGCGCGGGTTGGTTTCGTTTTAATACGCTTCTTCTCCTGTAAAGCGGCAGCTTTTATCAATGCTTGAAGCCGATTTAGGGCGTCTTCCTTATTTTGTTCTTGTGTCCGAAATTGTTGCGCTTTGATGATGATCACGCCATCTTTACTTATACGACTATCAGAAAGTGCAAGTAATCGCTCTTTGTAAAAGTCAGGTAAGCTTGAATGCCGGATATCAAAGCGCAGGTGTATAGCGGACGCTACCTTGTTAACGTTCTGGCCACCATTTCCTTGAGCTCTAATTGGGGATAATTGAATTTCCCACTCTTGAATTGTGACGGAGTTCGAAATTTTGAGCATGATAAGTAAATGCCGGTAAGGACGATTGAAAGAGCTGATAAATTAACATTACAGATGCACAAATAGAAGAAAAGACATGAGCACGATTGATTTTAGACCCTATGAGGGATTCATATTTGATATGGATGGTACTCTAATCGATACCATGCCAGCCCACTTGGCAGCTTGGCAAGCAACTGCTGAGCGTTTTGATTTTCCGTTTTGTCAGGAGTGGTTTCACAGTTTAGGAGGGATGCCGAGCTTTAAAATTGTTGAGGAACTAAATCGTGTGCATGAGCTTTCATTAGATCCTAAAACTGTCGCGACATTTAAAATGGAAACATTCGCTGCTATGGAGCTTCATGGTGACGTTATTCCTTGCACGAACATCGTGTTAGAGGAATATTTAGGCCATAAGAAAATTGCAGTCGGGACTGGCAGCCAACGAGAAAGTGCCATGCGCTTATTAAGCCATGCAGGTTTATTAGACAAGTTGGATGTTGTAGTAACCGCGAGTGATGTAGAGAACCATAAACCCTTTCCAGATACTTTTTTGGTGGCCGCGGAACAACTCGACTTGGAGGCGTCACAGTGTCTTGTGTTTGAGGATACTGAGCTGGGGAAGCGAGCGGCGCATGCAGCTGGTATGGATTGTGTTATGGTGCAAGATAATGAGTTGATCTTTTTCCCCAAACCATAGTGGCAATATCCCTTAATATGAGATCAAAATGGGGTGCAAATGCACCCCATTAATTTTTACCACATCATCGATCATGAATCATAGATGCTTATTCTGGTTGAACTAGCTCTTGGTATTCAAATGAAGGTACCACAACTTCTACGCGACGGTTTTTCTCACGACCTTCGCGAGTGCTGTTGTCAGCAACTGGGTTTTCTTCACCCATACCTTTAACTGTCAAACGATCTGAACCAATGCCAGCTGCGGTTAGGTAATCAGCAACAGATTGAGCACGACGCTCAGACAGTTTTTGGTTGTATGCCGCAGGGCCTGAGCTATCCGTGTAACCAGTAATCTCTACTTGAGCTTGAGGATATTCGTTCAAGAATGAAACAAAGTTGTCCAGACGTTCAGAAACGGACTCTGTTAACTTAGCACTATCGAATTCAAACGTACCTGTACCGTACTCTTCTTTGTGCACCTTGCTCATCATCACTGGTTCTGGATCTGGCTCGATCACTTCTTCCGTTACAACTGCTGCAACAACTGGAGCTGCTGCGAATTTGTAGTTAACACCGATACCAAAGAAGTTAGCATCCATGTCGTCCCACACGTCGTCAGACATATCTTGGTAACGTTGGTATTCAGCGCGAACACTCCAGTTTCTATCGATCGAGTATTCAGCACCCAAAGAACCTGTTGGGACAAAGTCTGTTTCGTCATCAGACATCATGTAAGCACCACCGATCTTAGCAAACAGATTCCAAGAGTCGTTTAAGTGCCAGTTGAATTTAGGTGCAAGTGTTAAAGCCGTTAGATTGCCGTCAATCGTATTAATCGTATTAGCCCCTGACCTAGAGTTTCCTTCATAGTCGCCTAAGAAGTCTACGCCGTACTCTAGCCCGATGATATCGGTAAAGTCATAACCGATATGTAGTCCTGCACCGAACGCTTCATCATCACAAGGGCTATTTAGATAGCAAGCGTCGTCAAGTGTAGTCATGCCCACTTTGCCCCCGATGTACATTTCAGCTTGAGCAGAGTTTAAAAGCGCGCTACTACCAGCTACCACTGCTGCTACTGCAATTGCTACTTTGTTCATAATGTTTCCTTGTATTGATTGCATATTAACTTCTACTTCGTTTTATCAAAAAATTAGAAAAAACCAGCGTTTATAAGAAATTAGTTTAATATTCTAATCATTTCATATCAAGCAACAATATATTTGAACTTGATCAACATTTACTACCCAAAAATACCTCACAAACTTCTGATATTTCTTACATTGTAGTAAAGATTTTTTGGTGCATAAGAAAATTGATGATTATTTTGAACTTTTTTCGTAAACTTTACTTTACATTGTGCGCGGTGGTTAACAGGTGGTTTTTATTTGCATTTATTTGCAAAAACTGATTGCAAGTCTACGCCTAAGCCGATAAGTTACTTAAACGCTAGACAGAAAATGACCACAGCCCTTGATGCTGCTCGCTTTGTGAACAATGTTGCAATGAGTTCAGTTGGTAAAAATGGGGTCGGAAATAAAACCAGGAAGTAGAAGTAATGTTTCAAACTGATGATGTAAGAATAAATAGAGTAAAAGAGTTATTGCCACCTGTTGCAGTATTAGAGAAGTTCCCAGCGACTGAAACCGCTTCTTCGACCACTTTTGATTGCCGTAACGCCATTCACAATATTCTTGAAGGAAAAGACGATCGATTACTCGTGATCGTTGGCCCGTGTTCTATTCACGATCCGGCTGCCGCGGTTGAGTACGGTAAAAAGCTAAAAGTACTACGTGATGAACTGGGCGAGCAGCTTGAGGTTGTTATGCGAGTTTATTTTGAAAAGCCGCGTACGACCGTTGGTTGGAAAGGCCTTATCAATGACCCTTACTTAAATGACACCTATAAGCTAAATGATGGTCTACGTATCGGACGTAAACTTCTTCTTGATCTAACCGATATGGGCTTGCCAACGGCAAGTGAATTCTTAGATATGATCACACCTCAGTACGTGGCGGATTTGATCAGTTGGGGCGCTATCGGTGCTCGTACGACAGAATCTCAGGTTCACCGCGAGCTAGCTTCTGGTCTTTCTTGTCCTGTAGGTTTCAAAAACGGTACAGACGGGAATATTAAAATAGCGAGCGACGCGATTCGTTCTGCAAGCGCTTCCCATCACTTCCTTTCAGTAACAAAATACGGTCATTCCGCGATCGTAGAAACCGCTGGTAATCCAGACTGCCATATTATTCTACGTGGCGGTAAAGAACCAAACTACAGTGCAGCACATGTAGCTCAAATTAAAGATGAGCTGGACACCGCAGGTCTGCCGAAAAAAGTGATGATTGATTTTAGCCATGCTAACAGCTCGAAGCAGTTCAAGCGTCAAATGCTGGTGTCTGATGATGTATCCGAGCAAATCTCTGCTGGCGAAGAAGCCATTTTTGGTGTGATGATCGAGTCTCATTTAGTTGAAGGTCGCCAAGACTTAGTGGATGGCAAAGCAGCCACTTATGGTCAGTCGATCACTGATGCATGTATTGGTTGGGAAGACACGGAAACGGTACTTCGTCAGCTTTCTGATGCAGTAAAAGCGCGCCGCAACAAGTAAGCTCAACAGAAAAACTTTTTTAAAAGCGAATAGTGAAGAGCCAGAGGTACTATGCCTCTGGCTCTTTTTGTTGAGAATTACTCTCATATCTTTCTATTGTTTCTGCTTTCCTATATGTTATCTGTATACGTCGTAACCAAAAGGAATTTGGAATTGAATCGTAATGTATGGCTTCTATCCCTCTGCCAAGCCTTATTAATGACAGGGAATATTTTACTCATATCTGTTATTGCCCTTATTGGCAAAACACTTGCGCCGTCATCAAGTTTTATCACATTACCAGTTGCACTGCAGTTTTTGGGACTGATGGCCGCGACAATTCCTGCGTCGCTAATTATGGGCAAGTTAGGGCGTCGCCTTGGTTTTAGCCTTGGTAATGTCATTGGCATTTTGGGTGCTAGTCTAGCGACGTATGCATTAAGTCAACAAAACTTCTATCTGTTCTGCATGTCTACGTTTTTGCTTGGTGTTGGTATAGGTTTCGGTACTCTATACAGGTTTGCTGCCATTGAAGTGTGTGAAGAGTCGGCAAGGCATAGGGCGATTTCGATATCTATGGCGGGTGGGGTGTTAGCGGCGATCCTTGGGCCTAATCTGGCCGTGTACTCGCAGCAGTGGTCAGATGATGGCTTATACATTAGTGCATTTGCTGTGCTTGTCGTGCTTTATATAACCGCGTTGGTTGTGCTACAAACCATTCGTTTTCCACCTGCACACACGCAGGCGCTACACGCTAAGGCGGATAAGCTGAGACTGATTATTCGTCGACCTAATTTCATGCTGGCAGTTATCGCGGCAATGGTTGCGTACGCGGTGATGAACATTTTAATGACAGCAACTCCTTTAGCGATGATTGGTTGTGGCTTTGATTTTGATAAAGCGGCGGGAGTGATCGAATGGCACGTGTTGGGTATGTTTGCACCTGCGTTTGTCACGGGCCGTCTGATAGAACGGTTTGGCGCTAAGAATATGATTTTGGCGGGTGGATTGCTATTTGTTGCTTGTATTGGAATTAATATACATGGAGTGTCTATCTGGCATTTTAGTCTTGCTTTAATCCTGTTAGGAATAGGGTGGAACTTTATGTTTATCGCAGCAACCGGGCTGTTTAGTCAAAGCTATGAAGCGAAAAACAGAAGCAAGGCTCAAGCGTTTAATGAATTCTTCGTGTTCAGTTGTGTCACCATCACCGCATTACTATCTGGTTGGCTTGAGTCTACCGTAGGTTGGCAGAATCTTAATTTGTATGTTCTTCCATTTGTGTTACTCGTTATCGCGATGTTTGCGTTAAAAACGAATAAAAAGCCAGAATCACAAACCGCTTAATTAAGTCTTAATATATAACCCGGCCGATCGTGTCGGGTTTGTTTATTAGCTCAAATCAACAATCTCTTCTTTATGTTTTTATCGATAATGTGAATTCCCACAATAAAAATGTCGATTTGATAAGACTTTTTATCTAACTTTTTGTAATAAAAATAAAAATCCTGTATATATCTTGCCGAAAATCAATAAAAACTAAAGAAGTTTCGTCTATGTCAGCCAATATTTCTCATAAAGCTCAAGAAACTCTCGTGAGGGAGTCTGAGGAACTCGTCTCAACAACGAACTTACAAGGTGTTATTACATATTGTAATGAAGCCTTTTGCCGCGTTGCTGAATACACTCACGAAGAACTTGTCGGTCAGAACCACAATATAGTTCGTCATAATGATATGCCTAAAGCCGCTTTCGGTGACATGTGGGCACGCCTTAAACAAGGTAAAGCCTGGCGTGGAATGGTTAAGAATGCCACTAAGTCTGGCGGTTACTATTGGGTTGATGCTTATGTCACCCCTATCTACGAAGACAACCATGTTGTTGGGTATCAATCAGTGCGCGTGAAACCAAAGCGAGAGTGGGTTGATATTGCGACAAAAGCCTACAAAAGCATGCGTGCTGCAGAGAAGTCTGGCCGAACTTGGTCGTTGAAAATCAATGAAACCATTCGCTATGCGATTCTACTTGGTGCACTAACCGCACCTGCAACCGCATATGCGTTGTCTGTTGAAGGGCCGTTGGCTTGGCTTGCAAGTGCGTTACCTGCAAGTGTTCTGGCTCTGTTATTCCGCCAAGAGTTAATTGATACACCTCAGCAACTTAAAAAGTTACAAAAGCAATATGACAGCGTAAGTCGCTTGATCTATTCCGGTAACACGGCATTTTCGATTGCTGATTTCCATATCAAAATGCTATCCGCAAGAATTCGAACCGTGTTAGGAAGAATGACTGACTCTGCATTGCCTTTGCAGCATTGCGCCGAAGAGCTCAGTCAAACAACGGCAGAAGTCTCGGCTGCATTAAATCAGCAAAATACCGATATTCATCGTGTGCGAGATGCTACCCAAGAGGTGGAGTCGTCGGCAAATTCGGTTTCTTCGAGTACCAATGATGCCCATATGTTGATTGATGATACATTGAAGTCATGCTTGATGGCGAAGGAGACCATTGATCAAACGCACACCAATCTAGCGCAATTAAGCCTTCAAGCTGAAAAAGCGACGGAAACGACGTATCAACTGAGTGATCAGGCGCAGAAGGTGAACCATTTGATGGAAGAGATTGGTGGGATCGCAGAGCAAACCAATTTACTGGCACTCAACGCGGCGATTGAAGCGGCAAGAGCAGGGGAGCAAGGTCGTGGTTTTGCTGTTGTAGCTGATGAGGTCCGCGCGCTTTCTGGGCGAACATCCAATGCAACTGAACAAATCCAAGCCTCTATCTCCACTATGTTGGCAACGATTCAAAGTTGGCAGAAAGATATTCTGGCAAACAAAGAGCAAACCGATGCCTGTTCTCAAGTAGCAGAACAAAGCGCGTTGCGTTTGTCTGAAGTTGAACAGATGATGCAAACCATGAGTGGGCTGATGGTTGATGTAGCAGAAGCGGCGAATAACCAGTTAAAGCTATCTAGTGATGTAAACCAGCACATTCATTCTATTGCTTCGACCGCAGAACAAAACTTGGCAGCAACACATTCAGTTGAGCAAAATAGCCGACAGTTGAAAGACCAAGTACAAGATTTCTATCAGCTCGCACTTCGATTTGAAGACAAATAGTCGTAACGAAAGTTGTGATGTTTATGTCCTGGCTGCGTTTATGCGAATAGGAGCCAGATAAAAGAAAGCCCCGCCATTGCTGGTGGGGCTTTTCAGTTTTCACATTCGCAATAGAGAAAACTGACTATCTTTTTACTGCAATTACGCGAGTAGCTCTTTTGCTGTGTTCACTACGTTTTCAGTCGTGAAACCAAACATTTTGAATAGTTCGCCAGCTGGTGCAGATTCACCGAATGAAGTCATACCGATGATGCGACCGTCGAAGCCTACGTACTTGTACCAGAAGTCAGCAATACCTGCTTCAATTGCGATACGTGCTGTTACGTCTGATGGCAGTACAGCTTCACGGTAAGCGGCGTCTTGTTTGTCGAATGCGTCTGTTGATGGCATTGAAACAACGCGTACTTTCTTACCTTCAGCAGTTAGCTGTGCTGCTGCTTCTACTGCTAGTTCAACTTCAGAACCTGTTGCGATAAGGATTAGCTCTGGCTTGCCTTCGCAATCTTTCAGAATGTAAGCACCTTTCGCGATGTCTGCTACTTGTTCTGCTGTGCGCTCTTGTTGCGCAAGGTTTTGACGAGAGAAGATAAGTGCTGTCGGTGCATCTTTACGTTCAATCGCTAGTTTCCAAGCTACAGCGGACTCAACTTGGTCACATGGACGCCATGTGCTCATGTTTGGTGTTAGGCGTAGCGATGCCATTTGCTCAACTGGTTGGTGAGTTGGACCATCTTCGCCAAGACCGATAGAGTCATGCGTGTACACTTGGATGTTCTGAATTTTCATCAGCGCAGCCATACGCATTGCGTTACGTGCGTACTCCATGAACATTAGGAATGTTGCGCCGTAAGGAACGAAACCACCGTGTAGCGCGATACCGTTCATGATCGCTGTCATACCGAATTCACGCACGCCGTAGTGGATGTAGTTACCAGAGAAGTCGCTTGCTTCTAGAGACTTAGAACCAGACCACATTGTTAGGTTAGAAGGTGCTAGGTCAGCAGAGCCACCCATGAACTCTGGTAGTAGAGCACCAAATGCTTCTAGAGCATTTTGAGACGCTTTACGTGATGCAATGTTTGCTGGGTTAGCTTGAAGATCAGCAATGATTTGGCTTGCTTTCTCTTCCCACTGTGCAGGAAGCTCACCGTTTACGCGGCGTTTAAATTCAGCTGCCAGCTCAGGGTACGCTGCTTCATAAGCTGCAAATTTCTCGTTCCACGCTGCTTCCTTAGCTGCGCCTGTTTCTTTCGCTGACCATTCTGCGTAGACTTCTTGCGGAATTTCAAAAGGACCGTGCTCCCAACCTAGTTCTTTGCGTGTTGCTGCGATTTCTTCTGCACCTAGTGGCGCACCGTGACAATCGTGTGAACCAGATTTGTTTGGTGAACCAAAACCGATGATAGTCTTAGTACAGATAAGTGTAGGACGTGGATCCGCTTTCGCTGCTTCAATTGCTGCGTTGATTGCGTCAGCATCGTGACCATCGACTGCAGGGATTACGTGCCAACCGTAAGCTTCGAAACGCTTAGGTGTGTCGTCAGAGAACCAACCTTCAACGTGACCGTCGATAGAGATGCCGTTGTCATCCCAGAATGCAATCAGCTTGCCTAGACCTAGAGTACCTGCAAGAGAACATGCCTCGTGCGAAATACCTTCCATCAGACAGCCGTCGCCCATGAACACGTAAGTGAAGTGGTCAACGATGTCGTGGCCTTCTTTGTTGAATTGCGCTGCTAGCGCTTTTTCAGCTAGAGCCATACCAACCGCGTTAGTGATGCCTTGACCTAGCGGACCCGTTGTGGTCTCGATACCTGGCGCGTAACCGTACTCTGGGTGACCAGGAGTTTTAGAGTGAAGCTGACGGAAGTTTTTCAGATCGTCGATAGACAACTCGTAACCTGCAAGGTGCAGTAGAGAGTAAATCAGCATTGAGCCGTGGCCGTTAGACAGTACGAAACGGTCGCGGTCTGCCCACTCAGGGTTTGATGGGTTGTGGTTTAGATGAGAGCGCCAAAGAACTTCAGCGATGTCAGCCATACCCATAGGTGCACCTGGGTGACCAGAGTTAGCTTGTTGAACACCATCCATGCTTAGCGCACGGATTGCATTTGCTAGATGTTTACGATCCATAGTGATTACTTCTCGATATTTGATTTAAATAGAGGGAACTCGCCGAAACAAGTTCAAATAGAATTTTTTGAAAATAGTGCTGATGGTAAAAGCGAGTAGACGGGCTACTCGCTTTTGGTAAGCAATTAAAGCTTAGCTTCGATCATCGCTTCTAGTTTGCCTTGGTCAACGGCGAAGTTGCGGATACCTTCAGCCAGCTTCTCAACAGCCATTGGGTCTTGGTTATGTTCCCATAGGAATTCAGCGTGAGTCATTGGTGCTGGACGCTCAGCTGCGCCTTTAGAATCAACTAGTTTCTCAACTACTTCACCTTCAGCTGCTTCTAGTTCTGCAAGTAGAGCAGGAGCGATAGTTAGACGGTCACAACCAGCTAGTTCTAAGATCTCACCGATATTACGGAAGCTTGCGCCCATAACTACAGTTTTGTAGCCGTATTCTTTGTAGTAGTTGTAGATCTTAGTTACAGATAGTACGCCTGGATCTTCTTGAGCTTCGAAGTCACGGCCTTCTTTCGCTTTGTACCAGTCCATGATACGACCAACGAATGGCGAGATTAGGAATACACCCGCTTCTGCACAAGCACGTGCTTGAGCGAACGAGAATAGAAGCGTTAGGTTACAGTTGATGCCTTCTTTTTCTAGGATCTCAGCTGCGCGAATGCCTTCCCAAGTTGAAGCCAGTTTGATAAGGATACGGTCGTTAGTGATGCCAGCATCGTTGTACATTTTCACTAGTTGACGAGCTTTCGCTACGCTGCCTTCCATATCGTAAGATAGACGAGCGTCTACTTCTGTAGAGATACGACCTGGGATAGTTTTTAGGATTTCTTTACCGATGTTTACTGCAAGCATGTCACAAGTATCTTGAACTTGTTGAGCTTTGTCGTTGCTCTGTGCTTTAGCGTATTCGATTGAAGCATCGATTAGAGGTGCGTACTCTGCGATTTGAGCGGCTTTAAGGATAAGAGAAGGGTTAGTTGTTGCGTCTTCTGGCTGATACTTTTTAATTGCATCAATCTCGCCAGTGTCTGCTACTACAGTCGTTAGTTTACGAAGTTGCTCTAACTTGTTGCTCATAATCGATCATCCTATTTAAATGGGCTTAAGCGTGATTTTTGTTATCACAGCTTGTGCATTTGCAAGCGAGTTAGCTAACCGTCTCATCGCATTTAATGAGACATCTGCTCAGCCAACTACGGAAAATTTCGTTACCGAACAAATGCTATGAACATTTGATCGATAGCTGAGTAAATGATGTGTCCATATTTATCCTATCTATGCTGAAAGTCAATCGCTGAAATGGACTTATAGTGAACTTCATCAACGTTTTTTTACTGTGTGTTTAGTGGTTAACCCAAATAAACGTTTGCCCTTATTGTTCAAAGCTTGAGCGTTGTTCAAGAGGGTAAAAAATTGTAGTGAGAAAATGTTATTGCGATGAGCAAATGTAGCGTTTAAATTGATAAAGAACATATGCTAAGTCAATGAGCATATGTTCACTTATTGCATACAATATCGATCCTCTTAAAGGGCGAGAGAAACCATGAGCAGTTCTAATCAAGATATTTCCATTGAAAACACGGATTTGTTGACAGAGATTTCCGTCGCGTATTATCAAGACGGTGCGACTCAGGAAGAGATATCGAGAAAATTTGCCATATCACGCGCAAAGGTCGGGCGAATGCTCAAGCAGGCGCGTGATGAAGGCATTGTTGAAATTACCGTTAAATACCATCCGGTGTTCAGCGCCAAGATTGAACAACGTTTGATCGAGCGATTCGGCGTTAAGCGCGCGCTTGTTGCTCTTGATCAACCGAATGAAGAAGCGCAACGACTACAGGTATCGGGATTGGTGTCCAATTATCTCACTAGCACGCTCAAAAACGGCATGGTGGTGACGGTCGGACAAGGGCGCAACGTGTCGTCTGTCGCTCACCATATTGGTGTTATTACGCCGCGTGACTGTAAATTTGTGTGTGGCATTGGTGGTATTCACCCGCGTGGCGGTATGTATAACGCCGACCATATTTGTCGTCAGTTGGCGAAGAAATATGGGGGAACCTCTGAAACCCTTTATGCGCCGGCATACGCAGAAAATAGAGAACAGAAGTTGGCCTTCATGCAAAATGCAACCGTGAAACAAACGCTCGACCTAGCACGTAAAGCCGATGTTGCTTTGGTTGGTATTGGTGACATGAGCGAAAACAGTTACATGGTCGACTTAGGTTGGTTTACGCCTGATGAAGTGGTTCAGTCGAGACTTCAACAAGGTGTGGTAGGGGATTTTGCAGGTTATGACTTCTTTGATATTCACGGTAATGTAGCGAACACGGTAATGAGTGACCGAGTAATTGGACTTGGTATTGAAGAGTTTCGGCCGATCTCGGAAGTCATTGCGATCGCAGCTGAGAACAGCAAGCCACTCGCTCTACTCGGAGCATTAAGAACTGGAGCGATAGACGTGATCGCCACGAGCGTTAGTAACGCATTAACCGTGCTCAACTTAGATGAGCAAATGCACGGTAACGCGACATCTGAACGCTAACGGAAATAGTCGGCTTTTGATGTAGTCAGGCTATGAGGAGGGACAAATCACTCATAGCCAGTTTCTATTTCGAAATGACAAGTTTGGTTTAGAAGCTGCGTTTAGTTTATTGGAACACATCATCTTTAGATAAACGTAAGATACTTTGTTAAACAGACACTTGTCTTAACGCTCGATAGGTAGAGAGTGGTCAGCACCCCATTCGGTCCAAGAACCGTCGTACACCGACAGATTGTCTAGACCAATTTGATACGCCGCGAGTAATAAAATGCATGCGGTTACACCGGAACCGCAACTAAAAATAATCGAATTGTCACTATCTATCGTTAGTGCGCTAAATATCTGTTGCAACTCTGAGTTTGGTTTAATGTGACCGTTGGTCAAGAGTTCTTGAAACGGTAAGCAAACCGAATTTGGAATGTGCCCACTACGTAGACCTTCTCGTGGCTCAGGCACTTCACCAAGGAAGCGAGCTTTGGCTCTGGCATCGATGATGTTGGCACTTTTATTGGTTGAATGAGCAAGAACATCTTGTGCACTCAAAAAGGCATTTTGGTTGAGCTTGCCCGCAAAGTTGCCTTCTTCGCTTGGTTGCGATAGGGCACTTTCGGCAGGGAGTCCTGCTTCAATCCAAGCTGGAAGACCGCCGTTTAAGACTCGAACATTATCATGTCCCATAGCTTTGAACATCCACCAAGCTCTTGGCGCGGCTAAAGTGCCAGAGTTGTCGTAAACCACAATCAAATCTTCGTTGTTCAAACCGAGTTGTAGCGCACTTTGGTTGAAGCCTTCTTCTGTTGGCATCATATGCGGCAGGGAAGAACCGGGTAAGCAAAAGTCATTGTCGTAATCAAAGCGTAAAGTATTTGGAATCCACTTATCTTGAATCTTTTTGCCTTCAGAAGGGATTTGAAACGCAATACTAGCGTCGAGGAGCTTGACGTTAGGTTGGCCGAGAAGGCTATTGAGTTCATCAGTACTAATCAGTGCTTGCATTGTCTTTAGTTTGCTAGGTGGATAATCTTACTGTTTTACAACAAAAAAATCGCATGTTCAAAAGAACGATGCGATTTTTAAGTTAAAGATTGAAGATTTGTTCTGAAAGACAGCTTTCGATTTACCCAGTTACATGGTCCAAGTGTTGTCTCCAGAAGTAATCACTTTCTGAATTGGGTCACTACCGTCATAGAACCAAATTTCAACAAGTAGGCTACCTTGGCTATCAGAAACATTAAAGTCGACATTTGCTGTACCATTGTTGAGTGGAACCGATGCGACTTTGCTTGGGTATTTTGCATCGTAGTTACCTGAACTGTTCTCGACAAACTCTTTGTACACGCTTAGGTGTGCTCGTTGTGAAGAGAAACCACTGATGTCTACATTGAGCGTACCTTCCGTCACTGGGTTGTAGCTAAAGCCATCTGGTACTACTAGATCCTGCATGGTTGCATCTTCTACAGTTACGGTAGTCTCTTCTACGGTTGTTTCTTCCTGTTGGGTTGTGTCTTCCTCTGCAACGGTGGTTTGGGTTGGTGGAGGTGGTGTACTGTTACCACCTCCGCCGCCACCGCCTCCGCCACAAGCCGTTAGTGCTAATCCCATGATGATTGTGATAAGTGCTTTCATAATGTTATCTCCCTATGGAATGTAGCATTTGTTAGGTGTTGGAGCGGTGTGCCAATCTGTGCTTAGTTCGCCACCAGACTCAGCCCAAGTTTGGAATTGAGGGTATGCATCGACCATGTCTACACGCTCTAGCGGCCAATCCCAATCTTCTACTATCAACAGTGCCCAAGGTAAGTTGTTTGCTGTTTTGAAGTACACACCTTGTGCTGGGTCACTTGCATCGACGCCGACACCGAAGAGGTTTTGGTCATCAAACTGTTCTGTTGGTGCTTGGTCTGCTAAGTGAACTTCCCATTTACGACCTGGTTGGAAGGTAATCCCGTCGCCATGGTAAGTCCCCGGCGTTGCGAAGATGAACGGGTCGTATGGCATGGCTTGAATCGCAGAACGGTCAGAGCCTTCAGTGAAGTACACATTCAAGGTAAAGGTGAGTGAGACGTTATCATCACAGCCAGACTCTGTGCGGAAGTAGCTACAGCTGCTCGCCGCGTGTGTGCTTAAGTCTTCACTGATGATGAAAATTGCTTCATCAGAAATACTTTCCAAGCCATTAGATGCTTGCTCTACACCATTGAAGGATAGCGTTGTTAATCCGTTTTCAATCGAGCTTCTCAATACACCCGGTAGTCGGATTGCGAAGCCATTTTTGTAACTTGCGCCGTAAGCCGCTAGGTCACCTGTAATCTGGATATTCTCAACATGACCAGCAAGACTGGTTTCAGTGATGCGGAATTTCACGACCACATCGTTCATGTCGTAGTCTGCGGTGTATGGCCAATTATCTTCATAAGCCACGGTGGCGTAATCTTCTGCACTCGGGAAATATTTCACTGAGTAGCCATTACCAGTGATGGTAATTGGGTAATCTTCCACCTCACCAGATGTCGAACCACCATCGTAGTTTAATCCGGTTTGTTGGCTAAAGCGGAATCGACTCCAGCTTGAACCTTCTGTTGCAGCGGTTGAAACTACAAACGGTAGGGGATTATTACCCGCAGACAGTAATTGGTCGGTAAAGACTTGCTCACCTTCATCATCAAAGTCACCATCGCGGTTCCAGTCAAACCATGCTGATAGGTAGCCAGAAGTAGAAGCTGTCACATTCACAATTGAGCTTAAGCCTGGATCAAGTGCGGATACAAAACCAACACCATCTTCATCAGCTGTGCCCACAGAGTTATCGTTTGCCTGTCCGTCGGCATCACCATCTGGAGCGACGGAACCAAGCCAAGTTACACCGTCCACTTCGTGACGAGGACCGTTTGACGCAAGTGTTGTGTGGTAGCTGTCTGGAGCATCACCGAAATCAATTGGCTCGTCTTCGTTAATCACCGGAGCATTTGCACAACGTGCACCGTCATTTTGGCTTGAGCTTGGACCGTTGGATACAAACTCAACCGCAGGAACGATACCTGCTGCGATATTGGCTGCGTTACCTTCCGAAAGGTCAACGCGATAGATTTTGCCATCTTGGTTACGTGACACGTAGTAGTTGCCGTTTACATCGAAGTAGCCAGCACCAAATGTGCCTTTCTCACCTGTGTCACCTATCGCAGTTGCGCTACCATTTGATGGGTTGAACTGATATAGCACACCAGAGTTGTTGTCGATGCCGTAAAGGGAGCCATCACCTGGATGGAATGCAAAGTCAGTTAGGTTCACTGTCGCTGTTGAGCTAATTTTCACGATGCTCAATGTCGCATTTGGATCAGAATCGAGCGGAGAAAGGTCAATGGAGAAAAGTCCTTTGCCTTTGCGGTACAAGTAGTAGACGTGGTTGTAAACGTCGCCAACGTAAAACGTGTGGTCGGTAGGAAGGCCCGAAACATTAAGTGTCTCTGCTTGGAAGTCTTTACCAAGACGAACAATCTTTTTGTTTGTGGTGTCGTAGCCGTAGATATAACGGTCAGTGAAGTTAAAGCCTACACCGTTGATGCCCGAAGCCAAACCTGTGTCGTCCTCTAAAAGAGTCGTAGAGCCTGTAACCAAATTGACGCCATAGATTTGAACCGGGGTTGATTGGAATAGGTATGCTTGGCTTGGGCACGTATCAAATGGCGCCGCTTGTGCATAAGCGCTCACTATTAGAGACCCAAGTAGTAGTGATGTCCTTTTCATAATTCGCCCTCTCATTGGTTCGTGATATATGCAATGAAAGGAATGTGCCAACTTTTAAATTGTTGAATTTTATGAAGTTAAAATTTGTAAGAAGAAGGGTTTTAAATCTGATTGTCAAAATGAGAAAAAAGCCCAACATCGAGTTGGGCTTTTTGGGAATGATTAGAGGTTTAGAACTAACTACAAACCGGACAGGTTGGCATTTTCATCAGATTCATTTCTCGCCAAGACATGCTGAGCGCGTCCAAAATCAGAATTTTGCCTTTCTTTGGTTGGCCGTAATCAGCAATCACTTTGATCGTCTCCATCGCTTGTACTGCGCCAACAATACCCACAACAGGAGCCATGACTCCGGCTTCGACACAACTTAACGCACCGCTGCCGAAGAGGGCACTTAAGCACTGGTAACATGGTTGAGTTGGGTCGTCGTAAGTAAACACACTCACTTGGCCTTCCATACGAATAGCCGCGCCTGAAATTAGCGGTGTTTTAGTCGCAAAACATAGGCGGTTAAGTTGATTGCGCGTATCGACGTTATCTGATGCATCAACAACAATTGTGTGCTGTTCGATCAAGCTTTTTAGCTCTGTATCATCAAGACGCTTTGCGATGGTATCTACAATGATGTTCGGGTTAAGTTCGCGTAGCGCATTGGCCGCCGAGTCTACCTTCTTACGACCAATATCCGCATCGTGGTGCAGCACTTGGCGCTGAAGGTTAGACAACTCGACGATATCATCATCAATCAGCGTGATTTTACCGACACCAGCAGTCGCCAAATATTGGCTTGATGCGCAGCCTAAACCGCCAGCACCAAGCATCAATACCGATGCTTGTTTGAGTGCTTCTTGTCCTTCAAAGTCAAACTGACGAAGAATGATTTGGCGGTTGTAACGCAACATTTCCTGATCGGAAAGAATATCCACAACGTCTTCCTAGTAAAGGGTTGAGTTGAATAGTTGAATCTGAACCGTTTCGCCCACTTCAACTCGGCCGCGTTCACGTTCCAATACAACAAAACAGTTCGCTAGGCTCATTGAGCGGAATGCACCAGAGCTTTGGTTACCGGTTGTTTCAACGACAAACTTGCCATCTTCCAATGTATAGATACCACGTTGGTAATCGGTACGACCTGGCGCTTTTTTAAAGGCGGTTTTGGTTGTTGCTGGAATAGATTCGGGTGCTTTCCATTCTGTATGGCCTGCAAGTTTTGCCAGCATTGGTTGAACAAGCACGTACATAGTAAGAACTGCAGAAACAGGGTTACCCGGCAGCCCACAGAACCAAGCTGTACTTAGCTTACCAAATGCGAAAGGTTTACCCGGCTTGATTGCTAACTTCCAGAAACCGATTTCACCAAGCTCTTCAAGAATGTCTTTGGTGTAATCCGCTTCGCCCACACTAACACCGCCTGAGGTCACAACCACATCTGCCAATGTTTGCGCTTGTTCAAAGGTTGCTTTCAGAGTCTCTGGGCAATCTGGAATGATGCCAAGATCAACGGCTTCACAACCGAAGTTCTCGATAAGTGGTTTAATACCGTAACGGTTGCTGTCGTAGATCTGACCTTCGTCTAGCGGTTCGCCCAGTGCTTTAAGTTCATCACCAGTAGAGAAGAAAGCAACTTTGGGTTTACGCACTACTGTCACATGGCTTATACCAAGAGACGCAATCATCGGAATATCGCGAGGTGTCAAACGTGCACCTTTTGCCAGTACGATGTCGCCTTGTTTGATGTCGTCACCTGTTGGGCGGATGTTGTTTTGTGGCTTCACGTCGGTTTGGTTGAACTGAATGCCATCATCTGTTAGTTCAGTATTTTCTTGCATGATAACGGCATCACAACCCTGTGGGATTTTTGCGCCAGTCATGATGCGAACACAGGTACCTTGAGGCCATTCACCTTCAAAAGGTTGTCCTGCAAATGATTTACCTGCCAGAGGCAATACAGAAGATGACTCAAGATCTTGAATGCGAATAGCGTAGCCATCCATTGCTGAGTTGTCGAATGGCGGTACGTGGATAGGAGACAAGATATCTTCTGCCAGTACAAAACCGAGTGCTTCAGCAAGTGGAAGAGAAAGCGTTGTTTGGATAGGTTTGATTCGCGATAACATTTTGTCCATCGCTTCTTCAATTGGCATCAAGCCAGGTGCGTCGCAGCAGCCCATTGAGAAAATCCTGTGTTCTTTTGTTTTGTGGCAACTTTACCATAAAAGGGGACTGAGTAAGAATGTCCACCTATAAAATATGGGTGTAATTATTCAAAAATCCGAGTATCCTTGTCAGCCATCCAAAAGGGGTAAAAAACCTGCGGAGCTCAAGAAAATCAGCTCAGTACCTTCATCTGATGTGACTTGGTGTAAAGACACGAACTGAGCAACTCAAAGCGAAAAGTATGAATGCAATTTTGATTGGGTTTGTACGAAGGCTGAAGTAAAACAAAAGAGGAAGTGGAATGTCAGGTCTTAGCGAGTCAGCGAAGTTAGTAAAAGAAGCGCTAGAGCAACGCGGTTTGGAAACGCCAATGCGTCCAAACAACGTAAGTCGTGAAGAGAAGAAAGAGAAGATCGAACACCACATGCGTGAGATCTTAGGTCTACTTCAACTTGACCTCACTGACGATAGCCTAGAAGAAACCCCTCACCGCATTGCTAAGATGTACGTTGACGAAATCTTCTCTGGTCTGGATTACTCCAACTTTCCTAAAATCACGGTGATTGAGAACAAGATGAACGTGAGCGAGATGGTTCGCGTGAAGGACATCACAGTGACCAGTACTTGTGAACACCACCTTGTGACCATCGATGGCAAGGCTGCTGTGGCTTACATTCCACGTGGCAAGATCATTGGCCTGTCAAAGATCAACCGTATCGTTCGCTTCTTTGCCCAGCGTCCACAAGTTCAAGAGCGTATGACTCAGCAAATTCTTGTTGCACTTCAAACGTTGCTTGAGTCCGATGATGTGGCAGTGACGATTGACGCAACACACTACTGCGTGAAATCTCGCGGTGTGATGGATGCAACCAGCGAAACCACGACAACAGCATTGGGCGGTATCTTCAAAAGCAACCCAGCAACGCGTGCCGAGTTTCTGCACGGTTTACGTTAGGTAACCAAGCACTATTCTAAGAGGATGGCAAACGCCATCCTTTTTTTATGCTTGTTTAGAAAATGACTTCATGATTTCTGGCCAATACATTTTGACGTAACCTGCCGATACCCAAACAACCAATACAGTCGCGATACTGAGCTCTAGAAAACCAAAGTCGTGCAGCCAGTGCCAGTGAGGGTGCGATTCGGCAAAAAAAGAGGTTAAGCGATGCATTGCGATAGCGCTGATCACGGAAGGAAAGGTTACTGCCGCGATAGAAGGTTGAAACTTCAAGCGAAGTAAGCGGAAGTAACATAAGTAGATCAATAAAGTCATAGTGATGGCGATCCCTGCCAATGCGCCTGTTAGTATCGGATCAGGTAAGGGAAAGTTCACCAAGTATGCTGCTAATGACAAGTTTACCGGCGCGGCCATAATCGCGAGGGTCGGTCTTGCTCGCCTTGGTAGAGAGCCGAAAAACACCAAACGATACAACACGAGTGGCAGCATGAAGAAATAAATGCCGATGCACATCATCGCTAACGTTTCGGAGAATAAGTTGTGACCTAGTTGAGAACCGGCTAGTGAACTACTGATCAGCCCCACCGGATAAAGAAACCAACTCGGTACGATATTGGACATTTTGAAGTTCATTAGCTGAAAGCTAAAAAACAGCACCATCATAGTAAAATGCAGCAAAAGCGCCATAAACCAAAGTGGATAAGCGATGATAGGCGCTACAGCGGCAAGATAATCTGCAAGGATCAGTAACGCCATACTCATTGGTGCCATTAAACTACCACTCAGCGGGTGACGAATGTCGACCATGAATAATCGTGGATTAGCGGCATATTTTATGAGTACAGGGGCGAGTAAAAGTGCGCCGAGTGACGCCAAAAATGGGCGTATCGGTTCACCAATCTCAGGAACATAGAGTGCCCAAGCTTGCCCTAAACCTATCATACCTAGTGCCAACGCGGCTTGAGACGGCGGGACACTATAAAACTGCACAAGTCTTCTCCAGTTCAAATCTACTCCATTTGATTTTTGCCTGAATGAAACGAAACATGACGATTTGGATGAAATGCTCTATTTAAGTAGCGAATACTAACAAGTATGGAGAGGGGTTTCTCATGAAAGGTGGTGAGCAAATATCAGAGAATGATAATTTTGTGAGTTTGGTATCGAATATTTGGGAAAAGATGTAAAAATGCAGAGTTTATCGCTCCAAACCCTTAGTAGTCTGGAGCGAAGTGATAACAAAGAGAATGTTATGTTGATTGATTCTCCGGTAGATCCTGCTGGCGTAACTTTTCGTTTTTGATTGTGCGATGCAGCAGCTGGCTGTAAATAGGTTGTCCACCCAACAATTGAGCAATAATCACAGCGCCCAAACAAGTAATGATCAATGGCAGGATTAAGTAGTAGTTATTCGTCATTTCAATCACTAACAGAATACCAGTAATCGGTGCACGTACCGTTGCAGCAAACAGGGCACCCATGCCCGCAATCGCAAATACACCAGGCTCGATATCAAGCGCAGGGAGCAAGACATCAGCACTTGATCCGAACGCATAGCCAAATAAGGTTCCCAGAGCAAGCATAGGTGCAAAGATGCCTCCCGGCGCACCAGAACCAAAACAGAGCAGGGTTGTAATTACACGACCAAAGAAAAGCAAAACTAAAATGGATACCGAGTAGTTACCGTTAGTAATGTCAGGAATAAGGCCGATACCACCACCAGTTAGTTGGGGTACGTACAAAAGAAGCAAACCAAACACGCCTCCCAGTAACGAACCCACAATCAAGTAGCGCTTACGATCGTTTTTGTGAATTGCGACAAAACTGTCTTGTGCCACGGTAATCAGTTTATTGAAGATCACGCCAAACACGCCAAACAATGCGCCAAGCAATAAAAACAGCCATAGGGTTTGAAGCTCTGGCGACTGGTATTGCGGCATAGTGATAACGGCGTCTTGCCCGTTGATGGCGCGAAACACTATGTTCGCCATAATGGCAGAAATGATCACTGCGCGAATTGAGATCAAAGAGTAGCGAAACTGAGGTCGCATTTCCTCCACAACGAACATAATGCCTGCGAGTGGGGCATTAAAAGCCGCAGCCAAACCGCCAGCAGCACCAGAAGCGAGCAGGGAGTGGCGGGTATCGTCATCCTTTACCCGGAATATATCGGTCACCATTCGACCAACAGCGCCCCCCATTTGAACGGTTGGGCCTTCACGACCCAGCACCATACCTGAGCCAAGTGCGCCCATGCCGCCGAAGAATTTTACTGGTAGAACTCGCCACCAGCGCACTGGACGAATATTATCCATTGCCCCTTCGATTTCAGGAATACCAGAACCTGCCGCTTCTGGCGCAAAGCGGTGCACAAGAAAATAGCCAATAAAAGCTAAAAGTGCGCTAATGAGAACCGCTGCCAGCCACAACGGTAGAACATTACCAATTTCGCTTCTTAACCATTCTGTTCGTGTTTCAGAAACGAAATGAACGGCAAGCTCGAAATACGTACCGACAAAACCAGCCAACGTACCCACAATGGCGGCCATAATGAGAACAGAAAATGGTGTTGACCCTCGAGAGACAAACTGGTTAATCGCATCTTTCGGTACGTGCGCCAACACAGATTTCACAATTCTCTCGCGTTTGGTCATTAACAAGCTCTCCTGTTGCTGGGGGAAGGGACGAAAGAAAGTATACGCTTCGCAGAGTCTAGACCTAATCAATAAAGATGCAATTTAGCTTTTCACTATTGAGTGTTTGAAGTGTCGCGATATTATTCATTCACTCAGATTGTGCTATTGCTCTCATAATTTAGGATAAAAAACTTGTTTTTTGAGAAAAATGAACCATGCTTTAAATGTAAAGCAACATGACTGCTTCAGAAGGAGGGATGTGAGGTTTTACACACAATTTGGATGGATTCAAACCCTACGGTAAGTCCTCGTTTTATGTTCGGGATGCATCAATAGACATCGCCGATTCGCACACTCACGATTGAGTAACGAGGTAGAGGCGCACGCACATGTGCGCCTTCTTAATTTCTGCGTTATAACTTTCATCACCACCTGCCACTATTTTTCTCTTGAACATTTTCTTGCAGTTAGTAATGTCTTGGTTCGATGTCAACCAACTAGAGCAGTGCATGCGCTTTTATCTTCGACTCTTACTTTCTTTATGTTGTTGTTCGGTAACGTTTCCGGCACTTTCAACGCCGAACTGGTGGCAAGACACGTTGTCAGCAATGCCATATTCCAATCTAAAAGAACGTATAGAAAAAAGTGGAAGCTGGTATGGTTGCGAAGTGCAGTTGCGGGACAACTCAACGTTTATCAGCGCATTTTGTTTGGATGATTTTTCGTACTACCAGCAGCACTTGTATGGCGAAGTGATTTTGAGAAGAGAAAGAGCTCAGTTCTCGTTTCTCACTGAATACGAGTGGCAGCGTCTGAATGACTTACTCCTCAACTTAAGAAAGGATGGGTTAGTTTTACGCAGAGTTACTATCGGACAAGAACACTATGATGTCGTTGAAGCTCTGGAAAAGAAATCTTCCGAACTTGTCGATAAAGAAGTTATTTTGTTGATGAACCGCTATCCGCAAGAAGCGATTCGAAGTTTGCTTTGGGTAAAACCGGACGAGTTTCTGACGCCATCACCGTCCTTAAATGTGGACTTGCGCAGTGATGGCGAAATTATCGAGGTCAAAGTGACTCGTTTTTAGATTCTTTATGGAGAGATAGGAAGGTCGCCATTGCTGATTCATCCAAAAAACCATCCGATTTTTTGTGAGCGCGCAGGTATTGATATCCTGCAATTAGCTTGCGGTGTAGCTCTTCTGCATCGTCTGACAACGGCTGATTCATAACGTGTTGAAAGGCAAGTTTGTACGCATCCATATCCACGACTTCAGCACGGCGATATAAATAACCGCATCCCGTTGCTAACCATTCGAGAGAGCAATTGGCGCGCATTGCAATTTGATTTGCTTTAGTTAGGCTAGGTTCACTGCCTTTAAGGTATTTGCGTATTAAAGCTTCAGACACATCGACGCGTCGTGCGAACCCGCTGATGCTTTCTTCTCCGATCAGGGTGGCTAGGCGTTGGG
This sequence comes from Vibrio sp. 1288, assembly GCF_033344475.1. NCBI lineage: Bacteria > Pseudomonadati > Pseudomonadota > Gammaproteobacteria > Vibrionales > Vibrionaceae > Vibrio > Vibrio sp. 1288. Next base: position 60,101 of record NZ_JAWPOX010000004.1, on the reverse strand, counting down.
CAAAAGACATATTTCGTACTCCAGTTCGAATTGCGAAAGTTTACCCGTTGAGCCGGTACGAAAACAAGACTACGATGAATGCAGATCAATTGAAGGAGAAAATCCATGGTTGCAAAAGTAGTAACTGCACCAAAAGGCCCAGAGTTCTCAGAGCTGGTTCAAGGATATTGGCGTGCAGTTGAGTGGGGAATGACGGCTCAAGAGCGTTTGTCATTTCTTAAGCAACATATTGAGTTAGGCATTACCACGGTCGATCACGCCGACATATACGGTAATTACGAGTGTGAGAAGTTGTTTGGTGAAGCGCTAGCTTTAGACAAGAGTGTTCGTGAGCAAATTCAGATCGTGACGAAATGCGACATCAATTTGTGTGGCGATAAAACGCCAGAGCGTAAGATCAATCACTACGACACGAGCTCAGCACATATCTACCAATCGGTGAATAACTCGCTAGAACGTTTGAATGTGGATGAAATCGACGTACTTTTAATTCATCGTCCTGACGTGTTAATGGATGCAGACGAGGTTGCAGAAGCATTTTCTGAGCTTCACAAAGTCGGCAAAGTGAAGCACTTTGGCGTGTCTAACTTCACTCCACGCCAGTTTGAACTGCTGCAATCTCGCTTAGGTAAGCCGTTGGTTACTAACCAAGTGGAAATCAACCCACTTAACTTTGAGGTTGCACACGATGGAACGCTTGATCAAATGCAAATGTTGCGCACGCGACCAATGGCTTGGTCTTGCCTCGGTGGTGGTTCAATTTTTAGTGGTGACAGTGAGCAAGCTGTTCGTGTCCGTAACGAATTAGAAGCAATTCGTGAAGAAGTGGGCGCAGCGAGTATTGACCAAGTAATTTATGCCTGGGTACGTCGTTTGCCATCTAACCCTATTCCAATCATTGGCTCTGGTAAAATCGAGCGTGTGCAAACTGCAGTTAATGCATTGAATATCGAACTTACTCGAGAGCAATGGTATCGCGTATGGGTGGCTTCTAAAGGTCATGGTGTGCCATAGAATTGATATCTGATCGATGAAATTATTATTAAAGGCATCCTCTAGCAGGGTGCCTTTTTAGTTTTCGCGCGTTACAGTTTACCCATTATGGAAATGGAAAGAATGAAATTCGAGCAAAAATGGGCTTTGGATGTTAGATGCAACTTTTTGCTTACTTTGGGTGGAGGAGTTTTACCCATGTTTGTTTTATGTCACTAAACAGCGAATGTGATGCTTGCTTTTTAGTCATTTTGTTCACTCATTCATTCATATTGCGTATGCTTATTGAATAATAAAGAAATAAAAAACTCGTCAGTTTTCTCGTATTACATGCTGTAACAATCTGTTAGACTCCGGCGCAGATTGTGGAATATAAAAAGGTGATTGAATGTCTTTTCCCGTACTCATCTGTGATGATTCAGCGTTAGCACGCAAACAGATGGCGAGATCACTACCAGCCACATTGAATGCCGATATTACGTTTGCTATCCACGGAAAAAACGCGCTAGAAGAACTCGAAAAAAACGAGTTTAAATTGATGTTTCTTGATTTGACCATGCCAGAAATGGATGGCTTTGAAACACTAGAGCACATGCAACGGTTGGGGGATAAAACTCCGGTGGTTGTTGTGTCGGGGGATATCCAACCTAAAGCGAAAGAGCGTGTGTTCGCACTGGGTGCAAAAGCGTTTATTCAAAAACCGATCGCCAAAGATGAACTCAAGAAGGCGCTTAAAGAGTTGGTCGAGCCAGAACCTTGCCCTCAAATTATCACGCCTGTCTCTATTGAGTTACCGATTTTACGTCGTCGCGATATTTACATGGAAGTGGCTAACGTTTCAATTGGTCGAGCAGCCGATGCGTTGGCGCGTCACTTTGACGTGTTTGTGCAACTACCTCTGCCGAACGTCAATATCTTTGAAGTGAGCGAACTTCACATGGCGCTACGCGACTTGGCGTCGCATGACAACGTATCGGGCGTTTGTCAGGGATTTTGTGGCGAAGGTATTGCTGGCGAAGCGCTAGTGATTTTGAGTGATTCGAGCGTATCTGATCTCAAAAAGTTGATGAAAGTACCAGCAGACAGCGAAGAGCTAGAAGAGCTTGAGCTGCTAATGGATATTTCTAATATTTTGGTGGGGTCGTTCTTAAATGGTTTAGGCGAGCAGTCTGAAGTCCGATTCTTCCAAAGTCCACCAGTACTCCTTGGTCAGCATATCTCAATTGACTCGATCATTGAATCTACAACTGGAGCATTCAGCCGCACGATGACATTCGAAGTGAGCTACAACATTGAAGGAACGTCGATTCGTTGTGACTTGTTGTTTATGTTTGTGGATGAATCCTTGCCGTTGCTTGATAACAAACTGTCTTATCTAATGGAGGAGTTCTAATGTTGAATATGCCAGCAGAGTTTGAACAATTCCATTGGATGGTGGATATGGTACAAAACGTCGATATGGGCTTAGTGGTCATTGATCGAGATTACAATGTACAGGTCTGGAATGGGTTTATGACTCATCACAGTGGTTTGCAGTCTCATGATGCGATTGGTCGTTCTATATTTGATATCTTCCCTGAAATCCCACAGGAGTGGTTTAAATTAAAAACAAAACCAGTGTATGACCTAGGCTGCCGCAGCTTCATCACATGGCGACAACGACCTTACTTATTCTGCTGTCGCAATGTTCGACCAGTCACGCAGCAAGCGGAGTTTATGTACCAGAATGTTACGTTGAACCCAATGCGCACACCGACTGGAAAAATCAACTCGTTGTTTTTGTCTATACAAGACGCGACGGCTGAAGCTCTGATGTCTCAGAATCAATAGCGATAAAAAACTTTCTCAAAAGCCAAGGTCCGCCTTGGCTTTTTTGTATACTTATAACTGTGTTTCCCAATGCGTAGAACGTGAACATGGACTTTAATCTCGCCCTAAAACTCTACACCGCAGAGCAAGTAAAAAACGGTGAAACACTGGCTGCGCAAATGGCTGGTGTTTCTATGTATAGCTTAATGCAACGCGCTGGTATGGCCGTGTATGAGCGCTTTTTACATTTGTATCCTAAATCAAAAAATATCCTAGTGATTTGCGGTAAAGGGAATAACGGTGGCGATGGTTACGTATTTGCATCTCTTGCGAAACAAGCTCAACTCAATGTACATGTTTTCCAAATTGGTGATGTATCTGTGCTAAAAGGTGATGCTTTGCGCGCATACCAAGATTGGCAGTCAATCGACGGTGTTAACAATGATTGGGATGAATGGAATACCGCATTGCTAGAAGCAGATGTGATCATTGATGCCATGTTAGGCACTGGTTTAAGCGGTGAGGTTCGTTCGGAGTATCGTCGCTATATTGACCAAATTAATCAAATTCATACCCCTGTGATTGCAGTCGACGTTCCTTCTGGGCTTTGTGCAAATACAGGTGCAGTTTTAGGTGATGCTATTCGTGCCGAGCATACTGTAACCTTCATTGGGGTTAAGCAAGGCTTATGCACTGGACAAGCGAGAGATCGAGTCGGTGAGCTCTACTTTTGCGGTTTAGGCGTCAATACCGAGTTTGATACTATCGAAGTAGAAAGTGCATTAGGTATTGATCATCAGGTTGTTTCAAGATTAATGCCTAAGCCAAATCCAACGGTCCATAAAGGTGACAACGGGAAGTTGCTTTGTGTTGGTGGCAACCAAGGGATGTCTGGAGCGATTCGTTTATGTTCCTCCGCTGCGATTAGAGCCGGAGCGGGTTTAACTGCCGCAATTACTCACACGAGTAGCCTTATTCCACTGCAGGTTGGTTGCCCAGAAGTAATGAGCCAGAGCATCACCGCTGACTTACTCAGGGATACTGAGAACGACTTAACTAAACGCATTCGCTGGGCTGACGTATTAGTGTTTGGTCCTGGCTTTGGAGATGATGAGTGGGCTTATCAAGCCTATCAATATCTGGCTCAAGAGCAGAAACCTAAAGTTGTTGATGCTGATGGCCTCAATATTCTAGCGATGCTGAGCCAGCGATGCGATGGCACTCTGGTGTACGACAACCATCGAGTGATCACGCCGCATCCTGGAGAGGCTGCTCGACTACTAAATGTAACCATTCAACAAATAGAAAGTGACCGATACTCTGCTGCAAGACAACTGCAAGAGCGTTATGGCGGTGTAGTGGTTTTAAAAGGCGCGGGGACACTTATTTACGATGGAACGAGAATGTACGTCTGTCTAGCGGGTAACGCCGGAATGGCGACGGGGGGAATGGGAGATGTGTTATCTGGAGTCATTGGTGCATTACTAGCCAAAGGTTTACCAATTTCTGTTGCCGCACGTTTAGGTGTGGTACTTCACAGTCATGCTGCTGATATAAACGTGAGTCAGAATGGTCAAATTGGTCTTTTGGCAAGTGATGTCGTTAGCACTCTTCGTACCGCTATCACCCAAGAGCTCTATCGAAATTAATTAGATTTCATGCATTGCTGAGAAAATTGGTCGATTTTTTTGAGTACTGTTTTACGAATTAGCAGGGCATCTTAGTATTAGGTGATTGAGTTTTAGGCAGGTTTGAGAGGTGATGCGTTTTAATTTTTAAGATATGACGCAAAGGTTTGCGCAATAGGTTAACTCAAGTGCTTTCTCAAGTTGTTGATAGTTATAAATAATAAGAGGTTTTGGTGACTTGGGGAGCGTTTTTGATATGCGATTTTCAAGATGGTATCACAAAAAAAATTCAAATATCAGACTTGTAGGAAATAAATCACAGCCTATAATGCTGAAAACCGGAGCGTCTGCCAACGCTCCGGTTTTTTTGTGTCCGAAGAACAGTGAACTCGTCTGCCAACGAAATCACTACGCACTCTGGAATGACACATATACATATGAATCAAGGAATTACACAATGCGTATCGAACAAGAACTTAAGTTAGGTTTTAAAGATGTACTGTTTCGCCCGAAACGTTCTACCCTTAAGAGCCGTTCTCAAGTAAATTTAACCCGCGATTTTACATTCAAGCATAGTGGTCGTCAATGGTCTGGTGTGCCAGTAATCGCAGCAAACATGGATTCGGTTGGTAGCTTTGCAATGGCTAAAGCGCTGGCTGAGCATGGTGTAATGACCGCTGTTCACAAACATTACACGGTAGAAGATTGGGCTGAGTTTGCTAAATCAGCAGATAAAGTAACCATGAATAACGTTATGGTGTCTACGGGAACATCTGACGCAGACTTCCAAAAAACCAAAGACATCATGGCGCTTTCAGATGAATTTATTTTCATTTGTATCGACATTGCTAATGGTTACTCAGAGCATTTGGTCGAGTATGTTGAACGCGTGCGAGCTGAGTTCCCAGACAAGGTCATTTCTGCAGGCAACGTGGTTACTGGTGATATGTGTGAAGAGCTAATCCTAGCTGGTGCAGACATCGTTAAAGTGGGTATCGGCCCAGGCTCTGTATGTACAACTCGTGTAAAAACGGGTGTTGGTTACCCGCAGCTTTCTGCAATCATCGAGTGTGGTGATGCAGCGCACGGCCTTGGTGGCATGATCGTCGGTGACGGTGGTTGTTCTTGTGCGGGTGACGTAGCGAAAGCATTCGGTGGTGGCGCGGATTTCGTAATGCTAGGCGGGATGCTAGCGGGTCACGAAGAGTCAGGCGGCGAAGTGATCGAGAAAGACGGCGAGAAGTTCATGAAATTCTATGGCATGTCGTCGAAGAGCGCGATGGATAAGCACTCAGGTGGTGTCGCTGGCTACCGTGCGGCCGAAGGTAAAACCGTATTATTGCCATACCGTGGTAGCGTTCACGGCACTATTCAAGACATCCTTGGCGGCGTTCGCTCAACTTGTACATACGTGGGTGCAGCAAAGCTTAAAGAGCTAACCAAGCGTACTACATTCATCCGCGTTCAAGAACAAGAGAACAACGTGTTCGGTAAAGAGTAAATCGACTGAATGTAACAAGTGTAAAAGCAACCATATATTGATACTTGGTGCAACCATAATTTGATATTGCCTCTTCATAAGTCTATTGCTTTTTATGTTTATGACATTTTTGAAGAGGCAGTTTTATGTCTGCTTTACCTTCCCCTTCTACAGCCAGCCTGCTTTAACTTGAAACTGCGTTTGACACTCCTGCTCGAAACTAAACTAAATCACGTGAAAAACATACACCGTTACGTCAGTGCTAGGATGGGAAAAAGAGTCACGGTAGAATCATTTTAGAATGTGCCGCTTGTTATCATTTTGATTTCGAGCTTAGCATCGTTCGTTTTTGCTCCTAGCCGATACGGCTTTCATACTGCTTCAATAGCAAAACCCATACCTATGTTCCAGACTTTCTAGTATCAGTTTGATACCGGTGAATATACGCTGTATAAAGTAAAATCCGATATGGAGAGTTCAAAATCGGCATTTCAATGTGAATGGGAAGCAAAAGTACAAGGCGCGTTTGCGTTAGGTTTGGAGCTAGAACTGGTTACAGAGGAAGAAATACTGGATGAGGTTATCTCTAGCAACCTTAAACTTTTGCATCGATATTCCTCAAGAGATAACCGAACCACTTTCATCAAACTCTCCTTACGATGTTAAAACTGAATGGTACCCAAACAGCGAAAAGTTTAGGACATCACCTCTGTCTAAATGGAAGAAAAATATTTCCATTCCTGTGTGATTTGCTCTCTCGAAGCCTACTGAAAACAAGCTTAGAGACCTCACCTCCTCTCGAATCTGAATTGGGTTGTTATGCCTAAGAAATCGTTCTCGAGTTTTCATCGGAAGTCGGCACTTCAGCAAGAAAAGCCTGAGCCAAATGAGAGGGTGTCGATACCAGCGATGTTGATGAAGAAACATATCGAGATATATCTGCATTTCCTGACAATATAGCCACTCAAATTACTTTTCGTCTAAGCATTCTTCGTTATTTAGCACTGTAAGTGCGAAAAATCATTCCAAAGACTATTGAACCACATCGTGTTGTACTACAACGGTTATATGACAGGATTATTCCAAGTGCAATATCAATACACCGGTGGTTGGTTTTCAGAGTATCTGATTATATAGATCCAAGGAATAAAGATAAGGGTAATAGTAAAGTCTAGAACTAACATTCGTTGATGCTTTGATGAAACAAGCTGTAGAAAAAGTTATCTTTGGGCGAAAAGCGCGTATCAGAAGGGCCTACAAGCGCGTGCGAAGGCAATTACGTCAGCATAATCTGAACAATGGAACGAAGTACAAATACCCAACTTATGAATCCCTTCGGAAACGGGTTAAAAAGAAGGCCCCTTTCGAATTACTGACCGCGGAGAAGGGGGAGCGAGTCGTGAAAATAGAGTTTCGTCGGATGGGGAAAAAGATGTTGAGTTTTTACGTCTTTGAGAGGGTAGAAATAGATCATACGGTGGTGGAACGCTTTGTTGTACATGAAGAGCATTGCAAGTCATTGGGCCGGCCTTGGCTTACTCAATTAGTTGATTGTTACAGCAAAGTTGTTATTGGTTTTTACCTAGGGTTTGAACCACCTTGTAATTAGGTGGTTAAGTAAATCTCGATGTTTGCTCAGTAACTCATTAGATAAATAACCTAAGTCCGTGACTTCCATACCTACAGTTAAGATTGATTCCAATATTTCGACTGCAACTGAAGTTGAACCGCTCTTGACCAATTTAACTAACACATAATTAATATTGCTGACGGTGCGATTATGCTCAGGTGAAACATTGAGAAGTTGTTTTCTTACCAAAAGCTCTATGGTTCGAAAAAAGTGGGAACGAAAGTATGGTTACCACAGGCCTTCATCGTCGGAGACCGCTATGTATCGCGTAAAACAACTACTAGGCGCTTCACTCACGCTTCGAAATTACAACGCACAAGTTGGGGAGGCATACGCCATTATCAAAGCACTCAACACGCATACTTGAAAGAGGTTTTTGGTTATATCGATGCGACAACGTTAATAGACATGATGATTACTCCTGTTCTTACTGGTTGCACCATTAGTTTGGTACAACGGTGCTAGAAGGGAGGTGCGAAGATCACATCAAAGCTACTAAGTGCATTAAGATAGAGTTGAGACTTGAACTATCTACATATGAGATCAAATCGCAGAATTCAGCATTGGAAAGGTTCGACCGATTTTGTCAACACGCTGTCCGTTACTTCTACTCATACTAAGTGCGCCATTAGTTTGGCGCAACGAAGCTAGATAGGAGATACGTTCATCACATCAAATCCCCCTGTATTCTTCAAGCTATTTTAGCCTGAGGAATACATTTCAAGTGAAGCTTATTGAGGCGCTTTCATCGCTTCAGATTGCTCGCCCGTCATCACGAAGTGCAACTCACCACCCGGTTTGAACTCGGAATGGTCGAAGAAGAAACCGTTATCCAAAGCTTTGCCATTGATGGTGACAGACTTGATGTACATGTTGTCATCGGCGTTGTTCTCTGTGGTGATAGTGAACGTGCCGCCTTTCACCGGAATCACTGCTTTGTCGAATAGCGGACGACCCACAGTGTAAATAGGTTCTGCCGCGTTCACTTGGTAGAAGCCTAATGCAGACATCACATACCAAGCGGACATTGCGCCTACGTCTTCGTTACCAATGACGCCTTCTGGCGCTGCAAAGTACATGTCATCAAGAATGTGGTCGACGACTTGTTGTGTCTTCCATGGTTCTGCGGTCCAGTTGAATAGGTAAGGAATGTGGTGCGAAGGCTCGTTACCAAACGCAACTTGACCAATCAAACCAGACATATCCGGTGTTTCTGTGCCTTGGCTTTCTGCGGTGAAGGTTGCTTCTAGGTTCTTCTGGAACTCAGCATCGCCACCCATGATGGTTTTTAAGCCTGCGATGTCATGCGGTACAAACCAAGTCCACTGCCATGCGTTACCTTCGGTGTAGTTGCCTGTCTCGTGTTCTGTGCCGTATGGGTCGAATGGCGTCATGAAGGTTTCATCAATCATCACTGGGCGCATAAAGCCCGTTACGCCATGCTCTGCGTATTCCGTTGGGTTGTAATCGAAGTACTTCTTGTAGCCTTTTGAGCGTTCAAGGTATTGCTCTTCTGCTTGAGTATCACCGGCCGCTTTGGCGATTTGTGCGATAGCCCAATCGTAGAATGCGTTTTCCAGACCGTAAGAAACAGACTCAACCGTGTAGTCTTCAAATACTGGCTCACCATCGATACGTTGGATAGCTGGCGTGAAGCCGTTTTTCTCAATGTAGTCGATGTGCTTGGTTAAAGTGCGATCCAATACGCCCTGATCCCAATCGGCTTGCAGTGCAGGGTAGTTGTCGTAAGTCGAAGAGTCGATCGCGGCTTTCAGCGCCAGGTCTTTCTCTTGTTGAGTAAACTCTTCTGGGAATTTGGTGATCGCATCCGCAATCACTGCTACCGCTGGGTAGCCGACCATGGTGCCTGTCTCGTCACCTAAGTGTTCCCACTTTGGCAGCAAGCCGCTTTCAGTGTACTTCTGAACTAGGTTCTTCGCGTATTGCACCGCGCGGGTTGGCTCTGTGATGGTTTTTAGTGGGTGCAACGCACGTTGGGTATCCCATAGAGAGTAAACCGAGAAGTTTGGCTGCTCTTCTGTCGCTTGACCATAAGCGATGGAGTATTCCCCTTCACCTTCACGAATCGAGCCTTTGCCCATGCCACGGAATCGACCATCTACATCTTGATGCACCATCGGCGCAATCTTGGTGTGGTAAAGCGCGGTGTAGAAGATCTCTTTTTGATCTTCCGTGCCCCCTTCGATAGAGAAGTTGAGTGCTTTTGCCCATTTCTCGCGTGCGTTGTTACGCGCAGTATCGAAAGAGACATTTGCTTCAGCATCGTAGTTATTTTCTGCGCCTTGTGGGTCAACCGCAGATAACGCCACTTGCGCATTCAACTCTTGTGAGCCTTCATCTTCAAATTCGATGTAGGCAGTGACGTCCGCTTTGACACGCTTAACTGGATTACCTTGGTCATCGTAAATAAATTCGGAAACGTGCTCTGCCGTTAGGCCGTCAACAGGTTCGCCGTTGGCAAGGATGTAAACGTCTTTGATCTTCTTATCGAAAGTCGCATAGAAGAAGATTTTTTGGTTTTTCGCCCAACCAGAGAAGTGCGCTGCGTCGCGCTCGCCCGTGATGGTATGACCGTCTTCGCTCACCGTCAGTTTGTTGCGCAGAGAGGTCGAGCCCCAGTCACTGTTAAGGATGGAGTTGAGGTCAATCTTCAGACGTTGTGGTTGACTTTGTGGGTAGGTGTAGCGGTGGAAGCCGACACGTTCAGAAGCTGTAAGCTCAGCTTTGATACCGTTCTCTGCAATCTTCACCGAGTAGTAACCTGCTTCTGCCACTTCTGAGGTTTTGTCCATCTTGACTGAAATCGCTTCGCGGTAGTCGTCGCTGTCTTCGATGTACTTGGTTTTATCTTCGGTAAACGGCAGGAAAAGAATGTCACCTAAACCGCCCATGCCCGTGCCAGAAAGGTGAGTGTGGGAGAAGCCAAATAGAGTCTTTTTATCGAAGTGGTAACCTGATGAAGAGTGCCAGCCGATCAGCTCGGTATCTGGAGAAAGTTGCACCATGCCTTCTGGCACAACAGGACCCGGGAAGGTGTGTCCGTTAAAACCGGTACCAATGAATGGGTCGACGTATTTTAGGTTGGAAGTATCGACGCTTGGTGAGGTGTTATCGTCGTCATCGTTGCAGCCAGCCAAACCAATAACACTTGCAATCACAGCGGTGGCGATAGCGGTTTTCGTAAAGTTCATAATCTTGATTCCTTAGGCAGGAAGCGCGTCACTTCCTGCCACTGAGTTAATCTATCTGCTTATTCTTTAAATACGAATTACATAAAACGTTACTGAGCTTGAAGCGCTTCTTGCTTGTCACCCGTCATGACGAAGTGAAGCTCGCCGCCCGCTTTGATTTCGCTGTGCTTGAAGGTGAAGTTGGCATCCAGCGGTTTGCCGTTGATGGTTACAGACTTCACGTACTTGTTGTGTGGGCTGTTATTGTCTGCGATGACTGTGAACTTGCCGCCTTCCACTGGAATGGTGATTTCATCAAACATAGGACGACCGATGGTGTACACCGGATCCGCAGGCGTCACTTGGTAGAAGCCCATTGCCGACATCAAGTACCAAGAGCTCATCTGACCCACGTCTTCGTTACCAATCAAGCCAGTTGGCTCGCTGGTGTACATCTCTGACATGATGCGGTCTAGGTACTCTTGCGCTTTCCATGGCTCATCCGTTAGCGCGTATAGGTAAGGAATGTGATGTGATGGCTCGTTACCGTGCATGTACTGACCGATGTAACCCGTTAGGTCTGGTAGCTCTTCGCCTGTGTTTGAAGAACGCGCGTTGAATAGCTCGTCCAAGTCTTCACGGAAGGCTTTCTCTGGCGTGGTGTCTTTGCCTTGCGCCAAGTCTGCTTGGTAGATTTCTTGTTTCAGACGGTTGAAATCGTGCATTGGTTGGAACTTCCATTGCCACGCGTTCCCTTCGGTGTAGGCAAACTCGTCCACGTAGTAAGGGTCAAATGGTAGCAGTGGGCATTTCTCTTTCATCACACCTGAGCCTTCAGGCCATTCAACCATTTCACACTCATCCAAACGATCTTCATCAATCGGTTGGTTGAACTCCAAAGGCGGTTTGTTTGGTGATGAGCTTAGCGGGTGGTTTTTCGGACGTAAGAAGCCCGTCTCTGCATCCCAATGGTTAAGCCAGTTGTCGGCACGAGTCATAAACTCTTCTTGCAGTTTTACATCGCCAGCCATGCGCGCGATTTCTGCCATTGCCCAGTCGCCATATGCAAACTCAAGCGTGTAAGACGCACTGTTCCAGTAACCGTGATGAACAAAGCCGTTTTCTTCGTACACCTTCACTTGCACAACGTTTGCTGCGCCGATGTTGTTGTCTTCTGTCCAATCTGGGAATTCAGATGCCTCGTGGTAACGCACCGTAAACTCAGCCGCTTCTTTGGCAAGTTGTGGGTCGATGTCTAAGCCTTTCGCCATCGCGTCAGCAATGATAGAAACCGCAGGGAAGCCGATCATAGTGCCCGTATAATGGCTGTGCAGTTCCCATTTCGGCAGAATGCCACCGTCTTCGTATTTACGAATCAGGTCGTTGGCAAACTCTTCGGCACGTTCTGAGTCGATAATGGTTTTCAGTGGATGCGCTGCGCGGAAAGTATCCCACATGGAGTACACGGAGTAGTTTGGCGTATCGCCCGCGTCTTTTTGAATGCGAGTACGCATCGCAGGGTATTGACCGTTGACATCTTGGAAAATCATTGGCGCGATAGAGGCGTGGTAAAGCGCAGTATAGAAGATCTCTTTCTGATCTTCCGTGCCGCCAGATACCATCATGCGGCTGAGCTCTTGGTGCCATGCATCGTTGGCTTGAGCGCGCGCAGTATCAAATGACACGTCTTTCGCTTCTGCTTCTAGGTTCTTCTCTGCACCTTCTGTGCCTGTTGGTGACAAGCCTACTTGGATTTCTAGCGGTGTTGATGATGGTGCGAATTCTAGGTAAGCGATGGTTTTCACTGCGTCGATGTTGTCGTTGTTTACATCGATTTCCGTTTCTGCGCCGTCAACTAGAGCAATGGCTTTGACGATAGGTTGGTTGAAGGTGGCGTAGAAGTAGACGTGTTGGTTGTTCGCCCAACCGTTCGAGCTACGTAAACCGCGAATGGTGTAAGCGTCGATGAACTCTAAATCACCCTTCATGGTGCGGTTGTTGAAGTGACCTTTGTTGAGAGTGTGGTCTAAATCGAACTTGATGTGTGGCGTGGTGCCTTCTTTGAAGGTGTAGCGGTGGAAGCCAACACGTTGCGTGGTAGTTAGCTCAGCTTTGATCTCGCCTTTGTTCAGTTCAACCGCGTAGTAGCCCGCTTCTGCGGTTTCGTTGTCTTTATCGAAGGTGTTGAAAACGGCGTTTTCTTTCTTGGTGAAAGGCAGAACTAAGATGTCACCAAGGTCGGTAATGCCTGTGCCAGAAAGGTGAGTGTGGGAAAAACCATACACTGGGATTTCAGTCAGTTTGCCGTGGTCGAAGTAACCTGCGGCAGAGCCCCAACCTTCCATTTCGGTATCAGGAGATAGTTGTACCAAACCATAAGGCACAACCGCCCCTGGGAAGGTGTGACCATCTGCGCCTGTACCAATCAATGGATTGACGTATTGAGTTAGTGTGGTGTCGAGGGATGGAGTACCAGATTTGCTGTTGTCGTCATCACTGTTACAACCAGCAAGACCAAACATGGCAGCGAGTATAGCGGTAGAGATAAGAGTTCTTTTTAGTTTCATTTTTATGGTTCCACTGAAGTGAAGTTTTTTAGGGGGCTAGATGCCCCCTTTCGTTATTTGGATAGGTATCGGTTATTGCGCTTTCATCGCTTCAGATTTGTCTGAAGTCATAACGAAATGCAGTTCACCACCGTCTTTCAAATCGCTGTGCGCGAAGCTGAAGTTGTCACTCAATTGTTTGCCGTTGATGGTCACCGACTTCACGTAGATGCTCTCTTGGCTGTTATATTCTGAGGTGATGGTGAATTTACCGTCCGCGACTGGAATCACGGCTTTGTCGAACAGAGGACGACCGATGGTGTAGCTTGCTTCTCCCGGAGTGACTTGATAGAAGCCCAATGCAGACATCACATACCACGCCGACATCTGACCGACGTCTTCGTTACCAATCAGACCTTCATGCGTTGGGTGGTAGAACTCGTTCATCGCTTGGTCGACAATTTCTTGTGTCTTCCATGGCTCTGCTGTCCAGTTGTATAGGTAAGGTACGTGGTGATCTGGCTCGTTCCCCATCACGAACTGACCGATATAGCCTGACATGTCGTGTGACTGGCTTGTATCGGCGTTGGAGTCCGCATTAAACAGCGCATTCAAGTTGGCTAAGAATGCCGCTTTGCCTTGTTCGGTTACGTCTTCAGGAAGAGAGAAGTCAGTGCGGTCGATGTGCTCGCCGCCCATCACGTTGGCCAGACCGTTCAAGTTGTGCGGTGCAAACCATGTCCATTGCCATGTGTTGCCTTCGGTAAAGTCTTCACCACGGTGCTCAGCACGGTAAGGCCAGAACACATCGCTTTCGTTGAGTGCTTTGCGGTCTTTACAGGCGTTGTAGTCCATACCGTCTGGGATAGACAGCGCCATGTTCTCGTCCAAACATTCGGCTTTCAGGTTGTTTGCCCAAACCTTGCTGCCACTGTTCATGTAAGCCGGACGCATAAAGCCCGTCGCACCCAATGCGTTGCCTTTGGTGTCTTGCAACTTGCCGTATTGTTCTGGGTTGTAATCGAAGTAGTTCTTGAACGATTCAGAGCGTGCCATGTAGCGGTCGTACTGCTGGTCGTTGCCCGCAAGTTTAGCGATCTGAGCGATACACCAGTCGTAGTAAGCGTTCTCAAGACCGTAAGACACCGATTCGTTCACAAGCTCGTCGTACTTATCGACTTTTAAGCCTTCTACGTAACCCGGTTTGTCACCAGAATCCGGCGCCCATTTGGTGTTAGCTGGAATAAAGCCGACGTCTTCTTGGTAGTCGTTATGACGCGTCATGACCGTAAAGCGTTTGTCACCGTTCCAAGCGTCTTGGTAAGGCACCCAGCTTTCAGTTTTATCAAGATTGAAGTTGACAGTTTCGTCAGCGGCTTTCAACGCCAAATCAAACTCAGCTGCGGTAAAGGCTTCTGGGTGTTTGACCATGATATCGGCAATAACCGAAACCGCAGGATGACCGACCATTTCACCAGTGTAATCCGAGTGCAGTTCCCATTTTGGCAGCACACCACCCGTTTGGTATTTGTTCAATAGATCGCGTGCGTGTTCAATCGCGCGGTCTTTATCGATGATGGTTTTCAGTGGGTGTGCGGCGCGGAAGGTATCCCACATTGAGTACACTGAGTAGTTCACTAAGCCATCTTCTGCTTGGTGCACTTTGCCATCCATGCCACGGTATTTGCCATCCACGTCTTGGTATAGGAATGGAGCAACAAACGTACGGTAGAGCGAGGTGTAGAACATGGTCTTGTCAGCTTTGTTGCCGCCTTCCAGTTCAAACTCGCCAAGGATGTTTTCCCAAGCCACGCGGTTTTGTTGTACGACGTTGTCGAAATCCCAACCGTTGGTGTCTGCTTCTAGGTTTTTCAGGGCGCCGTCAACGCCAGTGCCAGAAATCGCTACTTTGACGACCAATGGCTCATCGCTCTTGCCAAAGTTCAAATGAGTCAGGACATCGTTTGCGCGTTTTGCCAAACGTTCAGGGTCAGGTTCCGGTTCGCCCGGCATTGGTTTGTGCTCTGCGTAGCCGCGGTAATCTTCCAAGCCGACTTCAGTAGCGTCAGTTGGAGTCAGTTTGCTCTCAGAAGCCAGCTTGGTGTACAGATTCTCTTCAATGATTGGATCAGAGAATTCTGCCGCGAAGAACACAGTTTGCCATTGACCCCATTCGTTTGAGGTACGCGCGCCTACGACTGTGGTGTCGTTAACGCGTTTGTAGTAGATACTGCGAGAGTGGTTGCCGTATTGTTCCAACAGTTCGTGTTGCAGGTCGATACGTACTTTGCGATCTTCACCCGGTTTGAAGGTGTAACGCTGGAACGCCACGCGGTCGGTTGCCGACAGTTCAGCTTTTACGCCAGTTTCTACAAGGTCAACCGAGTAGTAACCAACTTCTGCCACTTCCGAGCTTTTATCCATGGTCACGGCATCGGTATTGAAGCCTGTGTATGGCAAGAAGGCGAAGTCATTTAGGTCGCCTTTACCTGCGCCAGAAATGTGAGTCATTGAGAAGCCAGAAAGCAAGCTGTGCACAGGATCGTATTCAACAGGCGAGCCTTTGCCATTCCAACCGTTTGGATCGAAGTTATCTGGTGAAGGTTGAATCATACCTTCTGGCATAACTGGAGACGGGTTAACGTTGCCAAGACCTTTAGTGCCGATCAAGGTATCAACGAATTCCAAAGTAGGGGTAGAGATAACTGGAGTTTCCGGATCAGAGTCGCTGCCACAACCAGCAAGACCAAGCATGGCGGTTAACACTGCGGTAGAGAGTAGGGTTCTTTTTAGTTTCATTGTTTTTATTCCACGAGAAAAGGGGACACGAGGTCCCCTCAAAATCATTATTCGCCTAGGTTGGCTTGCATTGCTTCAGACTTGTCTGCTGTCATCACGAAGTGCAGTTCGCCGCCTGCTTTGAATTCGCTGTGCTGGAAGGTGTTGTACACATCCAGAGGCTTACCGTTGATGGTCACTTCTTTGATGTACATGTTGTCTGGACCGTTGTTCTCAGCCGTTACCGTGAAGGTGCCAGAGCCAATGTCTACCGTCGCTTTGTCGAAGATTGGACGACCGATGCTGTAGGTTGGATCGGTTGGCGAGATTTGGTAGAAGCCCAGTGCCGACATCAAGTACCACGCCGACATTTGACCTACGTCTTCGTTACCGATGATGCCGTCTGGTGTCGGTTTGTAGAACTGGTCGTAAACTTGGTCTAGGTATTCCTGCGCCTTGTAAGACTCTTCAGTACGGTTGTACAAGTAGATGACGTGGTGCGAAGGCTCGTTACCGTGAATGTACTGACCGATGTAGCCTGTCATGTCTTGGTGCGCTTCGCCGCCATTTGGATCGGCAGTAAATAGGTTGTTCAGCTTGTCGTTCAGACCTTGTGTGCCGCCCATGATTTCAGTCAGCTTGTCCAAGTCTTGCATGAACGCCCATTGCCACTGCCACGCGTTGCCTTCTGTGTAGTAGAACGCGTCAGACTTGTAAGGGTCGAAATCAGTAGAAGCGTATTTCAGCGCACATGGGTCGCCTTCTTTCAGTTCTGTCGGTACGAAGAAGCCCGTGCCGTCTGCGTTACCTGCTTTCGCATCCCAGTGTTTCAAAGAGTTGTAAGAACGAGCTTTGAACTCTTCATACGCGTCCATATCGCCAGCGGCTTTCGCCATTTCTGCGATCGTCCAATCGTAGAATGAGAATTCCAACGAGTACGACACTGAGTTCCAGTTCGGGTAGCGAACACACTGTTCTTTCTCGTGGTAGTTCAACTGGCCAGCCATAAGTGAGCTTAGGATGTCGTCATGAATCTGTGGGTACTCATGCGGTGTGTAGCGAGCTGATTTCACTGATGCGGTGTAAGCCTGCTCTGCATCAATCAAGCCTTTGGTCACCGCATCGCCCAGAATCGCTGCTGATGGGTAGCCGATCATGGTGCCGGTCTCTGAGCCGTGACCTTCCCATTTCGGCAATAGACCAAACTCGTCGTTGGATTTACGAATCAAGTCTTTCACGTATAGCGTTGCTTGGTCTGGGTCGATGATGGTCCACATTGGGTGAACCGCGCGGAACGTATCCCACGTTGAGTAAATCGAGTAGTTTGGTGTGTCGCCATCTTTCAGTGTGCGCACCGTGCCAAGCATATCCACGTATTGACCATCCACATCGTAAAACTCGATTGGTGCGATCATCATGTGGTACATGCCAGTGTAGAAGTTGGTTTTCTCTGCGTCAGTGCCGCCTTCTACTTTGATTTTCGCTAGCTTCTCAGCCCACGCGTATTCTGCGTCTTCTTTCACTTTTGCTAGGTCGAAACTTGGTGCTTCTGCTTCTAAGTTTTTCTGTGCGCCTTGCCAGTTAACTGGAGAGATACCGACGCGGATTTCAATTGGCTCTTCGCCTGTGCCGAAGTTTAGGTAAGCGGTCAGATCATCGCCTGAGTAAACCGCACCATTGCGCATTTCGCGAGTTGGTTCTTTGTCTTGTTCACCCAATAGTGCTTTGGTGATTGGTTGGTTGAATTTCGCGTAGAAGAAGATGTCCTGACCTTGATGATCTTGCCCTTGGAACCAGCCTGTTGAGGTTTTACGACCGCGAATGGTGTATTCGTCCACCACTTCTACTTTGTTCTTCAAAGACTTGCCGTTGTTGTTCATTAGGGTATGACCCAAATCGAACTTCACGTTGCGATCCGCGCCATCAGCAAAGGTGTATTTGTGTAAACCAACGCGTTTGGTTGCGCTCAGTTCTACTTCGATTTGACCTTGGTTTAGCTTGGTTTTGTAGTAGCCTGCGCTTGCTTCTTCATTGGCTTTGTCGAAAGAGTTCAGTTGTGTGTTCGCCATGTCTGCGTATGGCAGAACCAAGATGTCGCCTAAGTCCGTTGCGCCTGTACCTGAAAGGTGAGTATGGGAGAAGCCGTACAGCGGAACGTCAGTGTTAACTACTTCGCCAGTTTCGTAGTTGGATGAATCCCAGTAGCCAGAAGCCGAGTGCCAAGGGTTAAGTCCTGATTCATGGTCTGTGTTAGAACCGATGAAAGTATCTGGAGACAGTTGAACCATACCTGCCGGTACCGTCGCGCCCGGGAATGTATGACCAGAAGCTGCTGTGCCGATCATAGGATCGACGTATTTCAACACCGCGAGATCAACAATTGGATCGCCAGGCAGTGAAGAGGAAGAATCGTTGTCGCTGTTACAGCCAGCCAAGCCACCCGTCAGACCAACCAGGATAGCCAAAGAGATAAGATTACGTTTAAACATGTGCATACCGTTTTGTCGTTATTCGTATATAAAAAGTGTTTATAAGAGACTGTTTATAAAGAACTGCTTATAAAATTTGCTTGTAGGGATAGCCGGGAGATGCGCTCTCCCGGCTGAGTTGTCACTATTGGGATTAACGAGAACCCGCTGGCATCTCGTCTTCATGCAAGAACTCACCGATGCCTTGTGCTGGTGGAAGATCTTGCTCTAGAGAGCCCCAACGTTGATTTGGTTTGTCGCCCATCACGAACTCCAACTCACCGCCGTACATGATTTCGTCATGAGTCAGGTAAGTGCGGTTGAAGTCTTTGCCGTTGTAGCGAGCCGATTGAATGAAGATGTTTTCGCGGCTAACGTTCTTCGCGGTCACCGTGAACTTCTGGTTGTTGCCGACATCGATAGACGCGCTTTCAAACAGCGGAGTACCGATTTCGTAGATGCCAGAAGAAGCATTTACTGGGTAGAAGCCAAGTGCACGGAACACGAACCACGCAGAGAGCGTACCGAAGTCGTCGTTACCACAAATGCCGTCAGCGGTGTTCTTGTAGCAAATGTTGGTTGCTGCGGCGATGGCTGCCTGACCTTTCCAAGGTTGACCGACGTAGTTGTACAAGTACGGCACGTGGATATCTGGTTCGTTACCTTGTACGTGCTGACCAACGTTACCTGTGTTGAACACTGGGAATTGGTTGTCGCCTGCGTTGCGGTCTGGGTAGGTTGACCAGTACTCATCCAAGCGAGCTGCGAACAAGTCACCGCGTTCTGCTTCAGGATTTTGTGTCTTGTCGAAGCGTGTCATCAGGTCAATCAAGCCATGAATGTCGTGCTGAACACTGAACGAGTATTGCCAGCCGTTCGACTCAGAGAATGCCCAGTTGAACATGTCTGGACGCCAGTCTTTACCAACCGCGCGACCGGTGATTGGGTCTACCCAACCTGCGTCGATAAACTCGCCATCGTAGTCACGGGCTTTGAACCAACCTTGGTATTGCTTACCGCCGAAGTCGAATTGCGCTTGCCAGTTTTTAGAACGGTTAGCGAACTCGTTGTAGCGTGGATCTTCTTCACCGAAGACTTCCTTGATCGATTGTGCGATTGCCCAGTCGTTCATTGAGTATTCAAGCGAGTAAGATGCTGTCCAAGAATCTTTAAATGGTGAGTGACCGCCGTAAGAATCTGGTGGAGTGTCGTGCAATTGCGCTGGTACGTAACCTTGTTCCTCGTACTCTTTGATCCATGCTACGCCTTGGCTCGTTGCGGCGCGCGCGTCAGTGATCATCGCTTCAACTAAACGTTCTTTAACGTCTTTGCGCTCCGCTTCTGTGAAGCCAAGATCGATCATGCGTTTTTCTAGTGAGCCTTTCGACAACACATCATGAATCACAGGCGTTGAGTGCATGCCCATCATCATGCCAGTTTCGTTGCCTTTGAATGTCCACTCAGGCAGGCGACCTTTGCGCACGTTGCCTTTGTCATCTACCCATTCTTCTTCGGCGTAAGACAGCATAGACAGCACGACGTCTGCTAAGCGGTCTGGCTCAAGAATCGAAGACAGCGGTTGAACTGCGCGGTAGGTATCCCATAACGAGAAAGTGTCGTAGCGCGTGAAGTCTGCTTTGCCATCTTTGTTAGCATCGGCAGTGCGGATCGACTCTTTCAGCGTATCAATCTTATCGCCCCAAGGTGTGTTGCCATCTGGGTAAGCGTTACGACCTTGGTGAACTTGGCGGTAGCGACCATCTAAGTCAGAGTGAATGGTTTGACCTAGGTACGAGTGGTACATCGCGGTGTAGAAGGTCTGTTTGTAATCTTCGTCGCCAGAGACTTGGATCTTGCCGAGTTCGTCTTCCCATTTCTTCGTTGCCGCTTCGCGTACTTGGTCGAAGTTCATGCCCGCAACTTCTGTCATGTTAAGAGAAGCACCAGACTTGCCATTCTCGCCGATTTCAACGTTTGATAGCGCCAATTTCGCTTCAACCGTTAAGCCGTCTTTGGATGTGTCGAACTCAACGTAAGCGCGTGCGTATTGATACTTGCCACGTGTTTCGTTACCGATTTCCGTAATGCCTTCTGGCACGTCCATGTAACGACCTTGCTCTTTATCGTAGTAAGCAAAGCGAACGTTTTTGATTGGTTGGTCGAATTCCATCACGAAGAATTCTTTTTGGCTTGGTGCCCAGCCGTCAGAGAAACGGTGACCTTCAAGACGGTTATTGTCTTTGTCCCATTTCAAGTAAGAATCAGAGGTGTAGTCCCAGTTAATTTTGAAGCCAGTGTTCACGATGATTTCTGACTTCTCATCACGAGGGAAGGTGTAACGGTGTACACCAACGCGATCTGACGCCGTCAACTCAGCTTTGATGTCGTAATCCAATAGATCGACTTTGTAGTAGCCTGCCGTCGCTTGCTCGTCACGATGTTGGAAGCGAGACGCTTCTAGGTTTAGCGTTGCCGAACCTTCATCAATCATGTAATCCGAACGCGAGTTGATTGGCATGACGAGAATGTCGTTCAAGTCGCCAGCACCTGCTCCGGAAAGGTGGGTATGAGAGAAACCGGAAGTACGTGCGTCGTGGTAGTAGTAGCCTGAAATGTATTCCCAGCCGTTAGAACCGTTGTTTGGAGAAAGCTGCACCATGCCGTGTGGTGTGGTTGCACCAGGGTAGGTGTTGCCTAGGTTACCTGTGCCGATGAATGGGTTGACGTAGCGTGTTACGTCCATATCGGCGAAATCTACCGGAATGTGAACGCCCATGTCGATTTCAGGTGTTTCTGGGTTTGGCTTGTCATCGCAGTCGCCATCGCCAACTGGAGGACATACTGGCTTGCCGCCGTCAGGAATATCCGGCAGTGCAGGGTTGGTGTCACCGCCTTCATAAATGTTGGTTGTGTCATCGTTACAGCCAGTCAGACCGACTAGACCACTGAGAACTGCGCAAGCGAGTAGGGAAGGTTTGAATTTCATTTTTAAAGCCTTGCAAATTGTAGGGTTATGTAATTAAAAAAATCAGGGGTATTACTAAAACTTAAAAACTTGAAATAGAGCCCTTTGGGGGAAAGGGCTCTTAGGGGGAGGAGCTTAAGGTTTAAGCTTTCACAAGAGTCGCTGCGTTACGCATCGCTTCTTTCGTTGAACACTCAACAACGTTTGCTTTTGCAAAGCGGTGAGCGTCTTTTACTTGGATATCGTGAGCTAGAATAACCAGCTTCGCGTTTGCTACATCTAGGTCAGTGATGCGGTTCTGGATACCGTTTTGACCTTGAGTTTCTACTTTGATTTTCAGACCTGCTGCTGCACCTGCTTTCTCTAGTGCTTTCGCTGCCATGAATGTGTGTGCTACGCCAGATGGGCAACATGTTACTGCTACGATGTCGTACTCGCCTTCGCCTGCTGCTGGAGCCGCTTGAGCTTGTGCAGGTGCTGCTTCAACGATCTCGTCTTCTGCTTCTTCTTCAGCAACTGGTTTCCAGAAGCCAACGATAACTGCTGTTGTTAGTGAGCCTAGTGCGATACCCACAACGTACATTGGGATGTTGCTTGATACAGGAGCTGTGATTAGACCGCCCCATGGTGCGTGTAGCAGTACGTCTGTTAGGAAGCCGAACACACAGCCAACGATACCACCAGCAACGATTGAAGGAAGAACGCGTACAGGGTCGTTTGCTGCGAATGGGATAGCACCTTCAGAGATACCGATAGAACCCATGATTGCTGCTGCTTTACCTGCTTCTTGCTCTTGCTTAGTGAACTTCTTCTTGAATAGAAATGTTGCTAGTGCCATACCTAGAGGAGGCGTACAGATTGCGATACCAACACCACCCATTAGCCATGGTTGAGTATCAACTTGAGTTTGAGCGAATAGCGTTGCTACTTTGTTGATTGGACCGCCCATATCGAATGCAGTCATACCACCAAGAATCGTACCTAGAACCACTTTAGAAGCGCCAGCCATAGAAGCTAGGAATTCGTTCATAGACGCCATGAAGATCTTGATTGGCTCGCCGATACCCCATAGAACGATACCTGCAGAGATAAGCGTACCTAGTAGAGGGTAGATGAAGTAAGCGCCCAACGCAGTCATGTTAGCAGAAAGAGGGATCTTCTTAAGTTGGAATACCACACCACCTGCGATGAAACCCGCTACGATACAACCAAGGAAGCCGCCGCCCATGTCAGCCATGATGCCAGAAGAGATCATCGCTGGTGCTAGTGCTGGTTTGTCTGCAATTGAGTAACCAATGAAGCCACCAAGAATAATTGGGAACAGCACCAGACCTTTAATACCGATATTAGAAATATCAGCCAATAAACCGTCCGCAGGAACCGCACCTTTACCTGATGCCATTACCGCTAGCGCCAGTAGTACACCACCCGCAACGATAAATGGAAGCATGTGAGAAGTACCGAATAAAAGGTGACCTTTCATGGTACTTAGGATTTTTTTGAAATCGCTATTATTACTAGCTTGAGCTGTGATTGTACTCATAATTTCACGCCTTATGAATTAATTAAAATATTTAGTATTTGGTTTTCGTCTTTTGCGTTATGAATATCTTCAATAAACTCTTCGCTAAATTTACCGAATAATTCTTGAAGAACATAAATATGGTGGTCGGCACCGTTATCTGGTGAGGCAATCATGAAGAATACGGTCGGTTTGACTCCCTCTTCGTCGCCATACTCGATGCCTTCGCGCTTTACGCCAACAGCGATTGCAGGCTCTGTAACCGCTTTGCTTTTTGCGTGTGGGTAAGCGATGCCGTCCATTGAAGTTACGCTTAATGCTTCGCGCGCTTCGATGTCGGTTAAAAAAGCCTCTTTGCTGCTGATTCGATTATTTTCGAATAGCATTTGCGCTAGCTCTTCAAAGACTTCTTTTTTATTATTTGCTTGAAGGTTGCCTTTAATTAAATTGACGTTTGTTAGTTCTGTAATCATTTTTTGACTCATTGGTACTGAAGTAATGAGGCAAATTTAATTAATGTTACGGTTTTCTGAAATAGTAAAAAAAAACCAATAACTATATTTTTGTATCACACAAGCTTAAGTGTGATTTAGCTCTCCAATATATCAATATAAAACTAGGATGAATGAATATCAAAAGCCAATAACGGCGGTTATTGGCTGAACTATAAAATGTAACAGTATGAAGGAAGCTTAATTAGCGTTCACTAACTGTGAGCGCGCGCAACACGACCTTCACAATCCAAAGTGACCTGTTTTGCGTAAGCCGGAATGAAAACTGATTGTCCTTTTTCAACCACGCATGTTTCACCGTTTGCGTGAGTTAGCACAAGTTTGGTATCCAGAGGCATAAGGATCTCAGCGGTTTGAACTTCTAGAGTACGCTGGTGAGCTTGTTTAACGATGGCGAATTTGAAATCGTCCACAGGAATTGGGTATTCCAACATATCGTCGATTTCAGTCGGTGCAAGCAATAGGCTGTCGAATGGCTTCTCATTGAAGCGTGTACATGCAACAAGCTCTTTCACGTCCATGTATTTTGGTGTCAGACCTGCGCGCAGTACGTTGTCTGAGTTTGCCATGATCTCAAGACCTGTACCTTTTAAGTAAGCGTGTGGCGTTTCTGCATCCAAGAACATAGCATCACCCGGTTGTAGGGTAATCACATTAAGCATCAGTGGTGCAAACAAACCAATATCGCCAGGGTATTGCTTCTCTAGCTCAAGAATAAGGTTGAACAGAGGTAAGTCGGTGATGCGAGCTTGAGCCAATAGCACCGTCAACGCCATCTCTTTCTGTTCGCCCTCTAGTGACAGTAGACCCGAGAAGAAGGTCGCCAAGCCCGTTGGCGTTTGGTTTGCGATTAGATCATCTACCAAACCTTGTAGCTCAGGAATCGCCAGCTCAGAGAAGAAGCTGATGATTTCACTTGTTGGGCGGAATCCATTCATCGCTTGGTATTCGGTTAGCGCGTAAACCAATTCTGGTTTGTGGTTTGGATCTTTGTAGTTACGGTTTGCAGCGGTTAGGGGAATGCCTTGTTTTTCTTCCAGTGCAAAACCTAGTTCTGCTTGTTGCTTGTTTGGGTGCACCTGAATCGACAGCGCTTTCTCAGCGGCAAGCACTTTAAACAGGTATGGAAGTTCACCAAAACGGTTTGCGACTTCTTCACTCAGAAAAGCATTCATGTCTTGAGCAATCAGTGAAGAGAGTTTGGTCTCCTTGCCGTTCACCATCACCACTGAGCAACCGTTTGGATGCGCGCCCATCCATACTTCTGCTTGTGGTTCGCCCGTTGGGTTTTCAATGCCAAACAGTTGGTTAACAGAAGTAGTACTGCCCCAAGCGTAGTTTTGAATCACGTTGTTCATCAGGAAAAACGTCGGATGCGCAGCTTGAGTTTGAATCGTTTGTGTATCGGACATCGTTAAATCAGACATAGAGTGTCACCATGAGAGAAAATCATGGCTTGGGCGACATTGCCCAAGCCATAGGAGCCATTTGGGGGTAGGGGTGATTAAGCGGCTGCTTGCATCATTTTTGCTTTACGTACTTTCTTCAACGTTACACACGTTACTGCGGTAACCGTTGCGCCAGCTGCCATACAAATCAGAGCAAGGACTGGGTGGTTCATCGCGCCAAGTAGAGCGACAACTGGACCGCCGTGAGCAACGCTGTTGGTGATGCCGAATGAGAACGCCATTACTGCCGCCAACATTGAGCCAAGTACGTTTGCAGGAATCACTGACATTGGATCTTGCGCTGCGAACGGAATAGCACCCTCAGAGATACCAACCAGACCCATTGCACCTGCTGCTTTACCTGCTTCGGTTTCTGATTCTGCGAACAGGTCGAACTTACGACCAAGCGCCGTTGCCAGTGCCATGCCTAGAGGAGCAACAGGGATTGCACACGCCATCGCACCCATAAATTGAGTTTGACCGCTCGCAATCATGCCCACAGAGAATAGGAATGCGACCTTGTTGAATGGACCACCCATATCGAAGCCAGCCATACCACCAATTACGATACCCAGTAGAACGACGTTACCTGTACTCATGCTAGTTAGTAGCGCAGTCAGACCGTCCATTAGGCTTGCGATTGGCGCGCCGATAACGAAGATGAATAGACCTGCGATGAATAGCGAACCTGTGATTGGTGCGATCATGATTGGCACCAAAGGTTGGATGAATTTGTGGTAGTTAATCGACGTAATCCACTTCACGAAGTAACCCACAAGCAGACCTGCGATGATGGCACCGATAAAGCCTGTACCAGCGTCTGCGCCGTAGAAAGAACCGTTGTTTGCAATCCAACCACCGATCAAGCCAGGAGCTAGAGCTGGGCGGTCAGCAATCGCGTAAGCAATGTAACCGGCAAGGATTGGGATCATCAGCGTAAAGGCAACCACACCTACGTTGAGGATTTGGTTCCACATGCTGCCTTCAGGAATTGCCATGCCCGCTTCACTTGGTTGACCACCGACTGCAAGAGCAAGTGCAATCAACAGACCACCTGTTACAACGAATGGGATCATGTGTGATACGCCGTTCATCAAGTAGCGGTACAGATCAGAGCGAGCCTGAGAGGCTTTGTTTGCAACAGACGCTTGTGCATTGCTGCTTGCTTCTGCTTGGTATTCTGGAGCGCTTAACGCTTCGTTAATCAGACCTTGAGCATCGCGGATAGGGGCTTTTACGTTAGTTTTAACCACGCGTTTGCCCGCAAAGCGGTTTATGTCGACTTTTTTGTCACACGCTACGATGATTGCGTCTGCACGTTCGATTTCTTCTGCGGTTGGGCTGTTTTTCACACCGATTGAACCGTTCGTTTCAACCTTGATTTCGTAACCCATCGCCGCTGCACCTTTCTCTAGCGCTTCTGCCGCTAGGTAAGTGTGCGCTACGCCCGCAGGACAACCAGTAACACCAATGATGAAGCCTTGGTTTGCTGGTGCGTCTGTCACTGCTTGAGGCTCTTCTTTAGCAAGTAGAAGTGCCAGTGCGTCTTGGCTGTTTGCTGCACCTAAAAACGCATCGATGAAACCATCTTCAATCAGTTTTGAAGACAGTTCTGCAAGTACTTCGATGTGGTGGTTATCGCCACCGTCTGGAGAAGCGATCATGAAGAACAGCTTTGAAGGTAAACCGTCTTCCGCGCCGTACTCGATACCTGATTTGCTTACGCCGATCACAACCGCTGGTTCAATGACTGCTGCACTTTTTGCGTGTGGGATAGCAACGCCATCCTCAAATCCGGTATTACCTAATTCTTCACGTGCTTTTATATCTGTTAGAAATTGCTCTTGGTCTGAAATACGACCTTGGGCGTGTAGAACTGCAACCAGTTCTTTAAATACGTCTTCTTTTGAAGACGCTTTAAGATCAAGCTTAATTAAGTATTCATTTATTAGTTTGGTGATCATTATCGAACCCCTATAAATATAATTTTTATTTCAGAGGTATTTTTAAATTACTGAGAAAAAGACTGTAGTGAATAAAAAATGCATTTACTGGAGGATTGTAACCGACTAACTATAGTGTGATTTAGATCGTTCACTGGACAAATCTAGCTGCATATCTGTGACATGATGGATAAGAAGCTAAACGATAAGTGAAATGTGGCTTTGCTCCCATTTAAAAAGGGATTGAGTGTTTTTGATAGAGTTTTTGTTACTGGAAAATTGATGCGTTAACTGGATTTTTGTAACATTAAAATGGAAGTGTGATTTTGCTCAATAGCACAAAAATCCAGTCCGGTGTATATCTATAGTAAATAGCATCATTGATGCATATATAGAGTGTGAGACAATGATTTTTCATGATTTAATTTCAGCGGTATTAAATGAAAGAGAGCCATTTCATAATATTTGGTTTGCAGGAGATTTTCATACGCCGCCTGAATTTAGCTATCAAGTTAATTTCCCTCGCCTAGAGTTAGTTCTGGATGGGGAATATATTAATGAAATGGAAAGTCATGATCGAAAAGTAACGCACATCGTTGCTAAAAAAGGCGACGCGATATTTATTCCACCTAACTGTTGGAATAAACCAGACTGGGATACCGATTGCTCAGTGTTAAGTATTTTGTTTGGGCGTCGACAACTTGGGTTAAGTTTGGTGAGCAAACGCAAAGGTGAGGCAAACTTTTACGATATTCAAAAGCATAGCATCCAAACACGCTCAGGATTTGCGATAGATAACATCTTAGAAGCGTTGAGCTCACTGGCTCGTGAGAATACTAAAAAACCAATGGATGAGCTTTTACTGCAAGCATTACTGCAATACGCGAAGACGATGTTGGATGCACCAGTCGAGCAGCAGTCACATAGCCGTGTGCAAGATCTCTATCAAGGGATTTGTATCTACATTCAAGAGAACTTCCATCGCCCAATCACACGTGACAGCATTGCGTTGAGATTCAGTATTTCCTCGAACCATTTGTCGCGCTTGTTCCGTCAGCAGGGGCACATGACCTTGGCAGACTACATTACTTGGGTACGCGTGGATCGTGCGAAGTTTATGCTCAAGAAATACAACTTCAAACTCAATGACGTGTCAGTGCGCTGTGGATTTAAAGACGTGAACTATTTCTGCCGAGTATTTAAGAACCGTACAGGCAGAACGCCGACGGAATATCGTGGTTCGATTTAAGCCTTCAGTCAGAGTGCGTAAATTATAGAGAAGTTTAGGCGAGCAGCCTCGACATGGCGTACATCAGCAGCGCTTGTAAGTCGACGCTGCTTTTTGTTAGTAGTAGGCGTTCCGCCATTTGATCGGTAAGCAGATTTCGTGTGAGGTTAGTAGCCGCAATGATCTGATCTCGGGTCGGCCTTTCTGGCATCACCAGTGCTATAGTCAGATGAACATCACCCATCTTTGAAGCCCAATCCATCGACTTTTCATTTGCAATAACGGCAATGGAAATGTGGTCAACACCTGAAAACATCACATGCGGTAGAGCGATCCCCGGAGTCACGCAAGTTGATGAACGTTCTTCGCGTTTAATAAAAGCAAGAATCAGTTCGTCGGGATGAATGGGGTGGATCAGCTGAGCTAATCCTTTAAGACATTCAAACTTGGTGAGCTCGGTATGCGCTTTGGCGTAGTGCCATTTGATTTCACAAGGTGGGCAAATTTGCGGTAAACGCTCGGCCAGTTGGCTAGAAAACTCATAGTTGATATGAGATCCCACCACCGTAAAGTGTTCAGCAATCATGTCTTTGATGACGAAGCAGGCCAGCTCTGCGTCAATGCCAATCGCTGTGATTTGACACAAATCACCTTGTTGTAGACCTGCTTGCAAAATGGCCACGGACTTGGTGAGTTCCGCAACACGATTTTGCGTTACATTAATGATATGTAAGGTACTTTTGAACTTCTTTGCCACTCGATTGAGTGGCTGAGCAAGGTGCGCACTGGCATTTGCATTATCGACGAAAAAGGTGATTTGGTATTCGTTCATCTGCAAATTTAGTCGCGGCAGTGGACGAGGAATACTTTGTCGACGTTCAGCAAAACCTCTTCAATGGGGATTTGAATTTTGCGCGTCCCTTCGAATCGGCCTGGTTGTTCTATCTCAATATCCGACACGATCAAAACCCGATCCGCTTGAGCAATATCGTGAGGAGTGAGCTGATTCTCTATCCCCATCGCACCTTGCGTTTCTACTTTAATTTGCACGTTATGTTTTGGCGCAGCTTTCATGAGTGCATCTGCCGCCATATAGGTATGAGCGATGCCTGTAGGGCATGCTGTCACCGCTACGATTTTCATGTTCTATCCATTTTATTTTTTGTGGATATTAACACAGCCACCGCAGATTGAATTGATTTGAGCTGGATTAACGCAAGAGCTCTATCACAGTTTGAATCTCATGTTACATTAATCCAGTTAATGCACTTTTAGTCCTATATATCAAAGGGTAGGCACTGGTTAATCTATGCCCAAATAAAATGAGTAGGAACGCATACGAGCCAGGGGATCCTGTATCTCAAACTCACTTGGGTATATATTCGAGCGTGAATATTGGAAGGTAAAGCAATGGACATCACAAACCTAATTGAGCTGGAAACGATATGTTTAGATCTAAAAGCTCAAACCAAAGATGAAGCGCTCAAAGAGCTGGTCGATATGCTAGAGGCCGCTGGCAAGCTCAACAGTCAAAGCCAGTTCTTGGCAGATATCTGGAAACGAGAAGAGATCGGTAACACAGGATTTGATGATGGTATTGCGATCCCTCATGCCAAAAGTGATGCTGTAGCGCAACCAGCTGTCGCGGTCGGGATCAGCCGTAATGGGATTGATTATGGCGCCGAAGATGGCGAGCTGTCCGATGTGTTTTTCATGCTGGCGTCTCCAGATGGTGATGATCATCATCACATTGAAGTATTGGCACAAATTTCCACCAAAATTATCGAAGACGGCTTTGTTGAAAAGCTCAAGTTGGCTCAATCGCGAGAAGAAGCGCTTGAGATGCTGACTGATATTCAAACCCAATCCAATGAATTTCTCCCGACTTCTTTAGAATTTGCATCAGAACCCCTGAGCCCTTGGGCGCAAAAACTTGGCCGCATTAAAGAGCACCTGCTGTTTGGCACATCCCACATGATCCCGTTTATTGTTGCGGGTGGTGTGTTGTTGTCGTTGTCGGTGATGATCTCTGGACACGGTGGTGTACCACAGGAGGGCATTCTGGCCGATATTGCCCAAATGGGGATTGCTGGCCTGACATTGTTTACTGCCGTTCTTGGCGGTTACATTGCTTATTCCATTGCCGACAAGCCGGGCCTTGCACCGGGTATGATAGGGTCTTGGATTGCGGTCAGTCATTACAATACGGGTTTTTTAGGTGCAATTGTGGTCGGCTTTTTTGCTGGCTTTGTCGTTTGGCTATTAAAGAAAATTCAGCTACCAGACAGCATGAGTTCGCTTGGCTCGATTTTTATTTATCCGCTAGTGGGGACGTTTGTTACTTGTGGCGCGGTGATGTGGGTGATAGGTGCTCCGATTGCCAGCGCAATGACCACCATGAACGAAGTGCTGACGGGCATGGCGGGCTCAGGCAAAGTAATGCTCGGAACTGTGCTTGGGGCAATGACCGCGTTTGATATGGGCGGCCCAATTAACAAAGTGGCGACGTTGTTTGCTCAAACCCAAGTGAACACGCAACCATGGTTGATGGGCGGGGTCGGTATTGCGATTTGTACGCCGCCATTGGGGATGGCACTAGCAACGTTTTTGGCGCCGAGTAAATTCAAGCGAGATGAACGCGAAGCGGGGAAAGCCGCAGGTATTATGGGGATGATCGGCATCAGCGAAGGTGCGATTCCTTTTGCCGCTGGCGACCCTGCACGAGTGTTACCCGCTATTGTGGCGGGTGGCATTGTCGGTAACGTGATTGGCTTTATGTTCCACGTAATGAACCATGCACCGTGGGGCGGTTGGATTGTTCTCCCTGTTGTGGATGGAAAAATTGGTTACATCATCGGCACGATTGCTGGTTCTGTTACCACCGCGTTGATCGTGATTGCACTAAAGAAAACCGTCACAGAAGATGAGAGCTACAAAGGTCATTCTCAAGTATATGGTTCTGTTCAAGGCGAAGGTGAGGCGGATGTTTTGGCGGTTACATCTTGTCCATCAGGTGTGGCACATACGTTCTTAGCGGCGAAGTCATTGGAAAAAGCAGCTTGTGCACTCGGCATTAAGATTAAAGTCGAAACCCAAGGGGCGAATGGCGTCATCAACCGAATTACCGAGAAAGACATCAAGAAAGCGAAGTTTGTGATCTTTGCTCATGATGTCGCGATCAAAGAACCGGAACGTTTTCGAAAAGTAAAAGTGTTGGATGTCAGTACTAAGGATGCCTTGCTTCATCCCATTGCTTTATTGCAAAACAAGAATGAATAGCTATCTTTTAGTTAGCACTTTCTTCGTTAAATTTACTATATATTTGGTCGACTAAGTCGGTAAACTGGCTCCAATTTGGACTATCGAGCACTACCTCAGAGTAGTACGATCTTGAAACCAGTTTGGCCATGGATGACATCTCTAATCAACCGTGGTTCTCTCACTTTCTGGATTGATGAAGAAGCCATTCGCAAGTGGAAGTAGAATAAGCAAGGTAAACGTGGTAAACCTTGTCAGTTCAGAGGTTTAGCCATTATCACTGTGCTTATAGTGAAACGAGTTTTCTCAATACCGTTGAGAACATTGCAAGGGTTTATCGATTCTGTTTTTTTCATTGGCTAACGTCCCTATAGCCTGTCCACATTACAGTTGTATCAGTCGAAGAGCTAAGCAAGTCGAGGTTTTATTTAAACCAAAGACTAGATGTGTAATATATCATCTAGCCCTCGATGCGGCAGGTCTCAAGGTCTATGGTGAAGGTAAACGGAAGGTCAAGAAGCATGGACTGGCGGGAAGTGTAGAGTCTGGAGAAAATGGCATTGAGCTATCGATACCAGCACTTACGAAATCGTTGCGGCAGAACTGATTTTATCTAATGTTACCTATGCAGAAGTCCTCCCTTACTTGCTCAAGCAAACAAGTCGTAAAATCATAGCGATATTAGGTGATGGCGCTTATGACACAGGGGATTGTCACGATGTCATACGTATCCAAGTGTAAGTGGAAAAAAACGATACGGCTACCATAAACGCTCACTATCAGAGACAGCAATGTATCGAGTGAAGAAGTTGTTAGTTGAGCGGTTAAGCCAGAGAAACTACAATGCTCAGGTTGATGAAACTTACGCCATGATTAAAGAGTTGAACAAACTTACAGGGTTTGGTATGCCTGAAACTCAGTGTGCTGTATAAGAATTGCTCAACTTCAGGCAGTTTGGTGCTCTGACCGAATTACGCAACAAAGACCCGCTTGGTTCTAAAAGCACTCGTCTGGACTACCGATGTGAAGAATATGAAGAGTTAGCTAAAACAGAATCAAATAAATTTAACCGAGGAGAGAAAATGAATCGAGATATAGGCTTATAGGTTTCGCCTAGCTATTTAACAAAGTATTTAATATTGATTCGAAACACGTGGCATTACCAGTTAAAATTGAGTTTAGTGTTTACGGTGCAATGGATTTGTTCTGATCCATTGATACTGAATACTCTCGTAAGGGACTTTTTCCATACTTATAGTCATTACGCTTGGCGTTGGTGCAATGCTATGGAATCACCATATCAGCACGTTAGAAGCCTGGACTTTGATTGGTGGATTCATGCTTTTGATTGGTTGGTCAATCTGGAGCGCACTACGCTCAAAGGGAGACTACTTAGAGCAATAGATGGGCTACGAACTGTCTAGCCAACGTATGTCACAGAAGTCTTCCATTTTCTGGCTGTTTACAGGGTTAGTGTTACTGATTATCAGCTCGCGCATTTTGGTGTGGGGAGCTGTGGAAATCCCACAACAACTCGGTGTCAGCGATTTATTGATTGGCCTAACTATTGTGACCTTAGGAACGTCGTTACCCTAATTAGCGGCATCTATAGTGGCGGCTCGTAAAGGCGAGCATGATATAGCTGTGGGTAATGTGGTAGGCTCAAATATGTTTAACTCCTTAGCAGTCATCGGTATTGCGGGCACCATTGCACCTATTGCCAATATTGGTGCTGAAGTCTTCTGGCGTGACTGGACATCGATGCTTTTTGTCACGGGATTACTGTTGTTGACCGCTGCTCGTTTTGGCAAATCACAGACAATTTCTCGCAGTGAGGGCGTTGTTCTGTTGGTGTGTTATTTGGGATACAACAGTTATCTAATCTATGGAGCGCTTTAATACATAAATATTGAACAGTGAACTTATTGAGTCACGCAGTAACTATGGAACACATTACGGTTTTTTATGATACGCATTAGGCACTCGTTGTGCTGATCTTGCAAAATACGCTCTTGACAATTTTATCTTGGCTTATGTGGTATCCAAGCTCGTCAACCTCGGGATATTTAAAAAGACAGACAAAGTCAGTGGTGGAGATGAAATTATCGCTCGCTGTCTCAAGTGGCTTCTTATGCGGTTTGTTTAGTCGCACTTGTAGATGTTGCCAGTTTGGTAGCTTTAGTGGGGGCAGCGGGTTTAGCGATTGGTTTGGCTCTGAAAGGCACCCTGAGCAACACTGCCGCAGGTACCATGATTTTATTTCTGAAGCCGAACAAAAAAGGTGGGTTTGTTGAATTCGGAAGCTGCTCAGGTAGCTTGGTTGATATTGGTTTATTCACTCCCGTGTTTTAGACGGCAGATGGCCTTTACATTTCTAGTTAGTACAGTGTTATTTGGAGCTCAACTGTTTGTAATTTTAGTCATAGCAACAAACGTCGTATGTATATCATGGTTGGTATCTCTTACCAATATTTAGTCGAGGTCGGGTTGAATGTACTTAAAGAACTGGCGTTATCCCAAGCGCATATTATTAAAGATCCTGAGTCTCAAGTAATTGTTCGCATGCTGGCTGATAGTTAGATTGGCCTCCAGCTTTGCGTCTGACGTCCAACGGATAAATACTGAGAAACCTATTGGTCGGTGCAGAAGCAAGTGAAGCTAAATATCAATACGGCTGGGTTAGCTATATTCCTTTTCCCGCAGAGAAATCTTTACATGAAGTGGTTGTACAGTAATACTGAAGGTAACTTTCTTACCTATGGTTTTTTAGTAAACTGTCGGGTTCACAAAAATATCAACTTATGGTTCCTTTAAGTGATATCAACAAATGGTTGCTTTTTGAGTAAGCTATTGAAGTGAAAGAAATCGTAGATATCACTTTATGGTTGTTTCGATAGGAGGTTCGAATCATTATGAGCCGTAAGTAGCGCTCTTTTTGTCTCAGTTTTCTTAGCGGCGATGTATTCGTGTATACATGCAACGGTTTTTAGAGATAGGTTGGAATATTAGTCGAAATTTGAAACTGTAAACGCGTTTTTGGGACTAGAATTAAGTGTCATGAAGATAATATTTGTCATTATCTTCAAATTCTTGTGAAGAAAGAACCAGTTTGGAAACCAGCTTAATGAGGATATACCAGGTAAGAAACCTCAATCGTTACTTTAAAGTTCTTGAGCATGATCCGTATCAGAGGGCCATAGATGCGGGCGATGATGACCTGTTGAATAGGCTTTTCAATGAGCCAGTAAGAGCAGAGGGCTTGTCTGATGTTTGGGTAGAAGAGAGTGTTCAATTTACGGCTCACTACAAGACATCGGTAAAAAAACCTGACATATCTGTTTGGGGAACGTGTTTAGTGCTGACGCTGCGAGCGGCTGAAGTGCTTAAACCATACATTGAAACAGATGGTGAGTTTTTACCTATAGTGATTGATGGTGAGAAGTTTCAGGTTTTCAATGTCATGAGTTTTGGAGAAGAAGACCAGGAAAATACGAAACACGAGTATATTGATGAGCATCCGGTTGGCTTGAAGTCGCTTAAGTTCATCGAGTTGAGCGTTGCAGATAAGTACGTTTTCAAGTCGTTGATGGAAGGATGTGCGTTGCTTTATTGCGATGACAAGCTAAAGAACTTGTGTAATGAGCATGACCTGCGTGGTGTCGAATTCGATCTCGATCTACTAGATGTGTTCGACTACTAGTATACTAGTAAGCCGTTTCATTTTTATTGTCTCGTAGTTACCAATTGATTTTTTCTATGACTACTTAGTAATACTAGTTATGAGTTTCTTTTATGTAATAACGTTTATGGTTGAATTTCTGAGTTTGAAACGTGATGTCACAAAGTATCAATTCATGGGTATGTAAATAAAGATTAGAATCATTAAGAGCCGCATGTAGCGGCTCTTTTTGATCCTGAAATTGGTTAGTGGCGACAGACTACGAAGCGTTCAGAGGGTTGCGAGGACTCGCTTCAGATAAATGAAGAAAGAGCGAATCGAAGTGGCTGTTGTTACCTGTTTGACTACTTATACCGTTGCCATTCCGCTGTTAATTCTGCTTTTTCTTTTCTCGCTGCAATCAGCATTTCTATATTTACGTCAGTGTTTGGGTGCCTTTGAATGTATCGCTCGTAATCAACTGGAACACCATTGATGTGCAGTTCAAGATGTAAATGCGGCCCTGTTGTTCTTCCTGTGTTACCCGTTTTCCCTATCACTTGTCCTCGGCTGATCTTCTCACCAACATGGACGTTGCGCTGAGATAAGTGTAGGTAGCGTGATACAGAGCCATTTGTGTGGCGGATATTAATATAGTTGCCCGCAAAACGGTTGTAGCGGGACTTTAAAACGATGCCATCAGCAATACTACGAATCGGTGTACCTACAGGTGTGGCATAATCAGTGCCTAAGTGCGGAGTCGTTATATTGGTCACTGGATGTGTTCGCTTTAAGTCATAGTCAGAGCTCACTCTGTAGTTTTTATCAAAGGGTGAAGAAAACATGAACTGATTATTTATCGACACACCATGCTCATCAAATACGTTACCGTGACCATCATTGATAATAAATAAATCAGTTTTACTGCCTAAATAGTAAAAAGAACTAATGTAAGTTTCATTTTTACTATTTAATTTAGTTCTTAAGATAAAGTTATCACCTCTTTTAATAGAGTCAATAATATTAAACTTGCTTTTGATAAGTGCTAATAGCAAGTTGATCTCTTTTTGACTCACTCCTGATTTTAATAATGAAGCGACAAAAGAGTATTCAACAACACCGATAGTGATTTTTTGCCTACGAGTCTTCTTTTTAATTGATGGCTGCACATTCTCACTTTCGAATTCTAAAGGCTTGATGGTAGGTAGCCTATCCACAGGAGTGAGGAAGTAGTGAGAAAGCGATACGCTAATCAATATGATTAACGCAGTAGTGATAAGGGCTACGGTAGGAGCTTGCACACTCCTTTTTATTATTAAAATAGTCATTAGTTTTGTTGGTTTATCAATACTGACAG
Source organism: Vibrio sp. 1288 (assembly GCF_033344475.1). Taxonomy (NCBI): domain Bacteria; kingdom Pseudomonadati; phylum Pseudomonadota; class Gammaproteobacteria; order Vibrionales; family Vibrionaceae; genus Vibrio; species Vibrio sp. 1288. The sequence continues at coordinate 23,687 of NZ_JAWPOX010000004.1, read as the reverse complement.
TTGTGCGTAGAGTATAATATTTTAAATAAAAACTAGCATTAAAGCATGAGTAATTCCTCTGTTTTAACTAAGTTAATAATTATAGGATGTAAAAATAATTTTAATAATTCAGTCAAAGTGACGGTTGGCTTGGTGTTTATGCCTATTTTGTTGGTGTTAATGTCACGTTGAGAAAATATTTTTCAATAATATAATCTCGGGAAAATATATTTTGCCAAATTACTATGTTCGCTAAAAATACGCTGAAATTAACATTAGGTCTTACGCTTACATCTCTTTTATTGAGTGCATGTGGTGGTGGTGATGGAGGAGACAACACACCGCCAGCTAGAAGCAAAGGAAGCATTTCCGGTATGGTGTTTGACGCCCCAGTCAATGGCGCCAAGATAGAGGTTTTCGAGTTCAAAAATGGAAACTTAGGTCGGAAGTTGGCTAACACAACGTCTGATGCCTTCGGAAACTATCTGCTAGAGTTTGAATCTTCGTCAATGCCTCTTTTTGTTGTTGCAAAAGAGGGGAGTTATACCGATCCGTTTACAAATGAAACGGTATCTGTGAGTAATGCGAAGACACTTAAATTTGAAGGTGTTGTGAACTTTAAAGAGGGGAGTGAGCAAAAGTTAATGCTTACTCCGCTGTCGAACTTGGCAGCAGGCTTGGCAAAGTACAAAATTTCCCAGGGGGCCACAGATGAGAGTGCCTTTTCAACTGCTTTGGATAGTATCAATAGCATGTATGGTTTTGACGTAAATGAGACCAAACCTATTGATATTACCAAAGGTGGGCAAAGCAGTTTTGCTAGTACTGGGCATCAATACGGTGCTTTATTAACAGCATACTCGTCTTACTCTTACGATCTTATAAAAAAATACGGCAACAGCGATAACGTCTACACTTCGATGCACTTCGCTGACATCCAATATCGGGATGTTATTGCAGATGGTGTTCTTGATGGTCTTGAAGTGAGCAAGACTTCAGGAGCAGTGACTCCCCTCAGCTTTGGACAGAAAAAGATAAACAGCGACGTTTACACACGTGACTTATCTCAGCACGTTTTGATCGTGGTAAACGACCCAAGTATCAATATTTCAGGTACTGATGCTGCCGACTATGTCGACTTTAGTAAGAAGCTTAATGACTTAGGTACATATGGCAGTACAGATGGCGTCATTCCACCGCGAGATGGGACGGAGATTGATACCACAGCGCCTATCGTGACACGCATTGACCGTGATGTACTTGCAGGCACCGATAAAGTTGACCTAAAAATTGTTGATGATATCGGTGTAGAAGACGTATCCGCCTTTATTCAGTATCAGATTAATGGCTCTTGGTCTGGTGAATTTCAATGTAACGACATACAAGATTTTGGAAGCACATTCTGTTCGGTTGAATTTGATGATTTTGAAGTTGGCCTTCGAGAGACCAACGTTAAAGTTAACATTAATACCAAAGAGATCGATAGTGTAGATATAAACCCTGCCACTGGGCTCTCAAACGTAACAGCAGCACGGTTAGTCTTATATACAGCGGATGTACTGGGTAATGAGTTAATTCCAGGCAGCCATTCGGGTCTTCATATCAACTTTGAGTGGGATAACGATGCGCCTGTTATCGATATTACATCGGCGAGTGCAATTAATAACCAACTTAAAGAATACGTTCTGAAAGGGGTTGTAAAAGAAAGCTCGCAAGAGATTAGTTCGGTCAGTATTTCATTTAAAGATGGCTTACATGAGGGCGTCACATGTTCTCCTGTCACTGTAGAGTCTGGAAATGCTTGTGAGTTTAGTAAGGCTTACCCAACTGATGAATTCCTATCTACGACGGTCTTTGAGGTTCGAACGAGGGATAGCAAAGGCAATACGGGCTCTGCGCAGCATGCAGTAAGTCGTGACGATCAAGCGCCAGCACAGACGATAACCTATCCTGAAGGTACGTCAATGACGTACGTAAATGTGGGGTTAGATGGTGAACGAACCACTTACGATGGTATCTACTCTCAAGATACGTACACCCCAGACAATGTTCAAGCAAGCCGCGATTTCCTGAAGATTGACTATGCGTATGCAAGTTTAGGGATTCAGAGCTCATTAAAAGGGATAGATTTTAGTAACTTCAACGCTAATTTATTGAAAGAGAATAAAATCCCTTATGTTCGTGTGAAAGTATCAGACGTAAATACCGATACGGTTTTAGGCTCCAACGCTAATAAGCTTAAGCTCGTCGTCAAGTACTACGTAAGCCAAAACAACGATAACAACTACTCACTTCAGCAAGTTATTGATACAACGGCATCAGATGACGATTACATCGCAAAAATTCCGCACGAAACGCTGTTAGATAGCAATGGGCGAGTTGAGGATGTCATTTATTACATTCCATTTGTAAGAGATATTTTGGGTGACAGCTTTAAATCGGTATCAGAAAACAGTAGTCAAAAGTTAGTCATTCAAACCATCGATGAGTCTGATAACGAAAGCACTCCAAGAGAAGTATATTTTAGAAGTAGCTTTGACCTACCAACCATAAAAGTGGTGACACCATTTATTGGTGCGCGAGCTCAACTTGAAGGGTTGAGCCCACGTGGTGAATTCACTTCACTTGCAAGTTGTACCACTATCCAGCAACTGGAAAGTGACCAGTCCATGGCTCTTGACGTAGCGAGTTGTGAAACCACAACTGACGTAGTGAATTATGATTTCATGCGTGTTCGTTTAATTGGTATCGAAGGCAGTGAGCCATACTATTACCAATGGAAAAGAGATCCAGGGACCAAGAAAGTAACGGTTGACTTAAACAAGGCCAATATTGGTGTGTATTTTAAGCTCAAAGGTTCTCAAACTTACTATATTACTGAACTATCGACATATCAGACTGGTTTGTTTGATTTCCAGTGGGATCAAGTGACAGCGGGAGAGAAAACTTCAGAACGTGCGATTCAAATTCTTGATGAGGTGCGCTACGCGTTATCAGGTACGAATAACAACTCATTCTTTGGGTTTGACCCAACGGTTGTGTCTTATGCAACCAATGAAATGCTTGCGACTAAAGCGATTCCAGACAAGCCATCAAATGACTATCTACACCGATTCCTTGTTGAAGCAATTGATAGTATTGCCGAGAGAATGCCAAGAAATAACTCATTAGATTTTGCATCTGCTATTTACGATGATTTTAGCTACGATGGAAAAGCAAATGGTGTAGGGGCAGGAGGAAGTCAAGTTACGCTCGATTCTTACACGTTTGGCGCTGAAACTTACCGAAAAGATCTGGCGCAATCCTATTATAAAATCATGGCGAGCAAATACGGTATTGAGACCAATATCGCGCAGCTCTATGCTGATGATATTTCGATGGCTAATCCTGACTTAAATGGTAAGAACATTTTTGATACAGAGGGTAGCAGTATCGATACCTTGCCTCCGCAGCCAAAATTAACCATTGAAAGCGGTAGAGAGACGATGGTTGGTAATAGGCTTTATATCGCTGGCGAGGTTGTTTCTAAAATTGTCCTAGACGATCCTTCTGGTATTGTAGGAACCGACGCTTACGGTCCGAAGTTTAGCACGATGTGGTATCAAGCCAATGAGCCAAATATTGAAATACCACTGGACATCAACATCGTAGAAAACTCAGGCAGCAGCAATGCTTATCGAAAAGAGTACTTCTTCACCCTTAACTCCCAATCTAGTGAACTAAAAGACATTATAGAGTTTGCCGTGGAGACCAGTGCTATGGACCCACATGGCAATGCGTATGGTTATAATGGTAAATCTCCGTTTATAGAATCGGTGTTTATTGATAACGATTTCCCTAAGGCCAGTTACCTTCCACCCAATGATGTCGATGGTAAACCTGTAGAAAACGGTATTTATTTAAATGCGAACAATACTCATGAATTAACCTTCAAGGTTGAGGATATTGTTGGTGATAAGCTTGCCTCGAGGGGCCTTGTTTTCTACCAGCAAACCGGTGAAAAAGTAACATACACACCAGAAAACTTTGCAAGTAACTCGAAAGACGCGTTTAAAGTCAAACTATGTACGGGAGAGATTTGTTCAAATCAAGGCTCTACGATTTATCCTGGTGATGGAGATTGGTTAGTTGTTGCCGCAGCAGAGGACAACTTAGGTAACTCCGTTTCAGAGTTAACTAGCACCGCTCCGAGATTCAATATTCGTATCGACTCTGAAGCTCCTATTGTAAAAAGTGAGCAGGTTCAAAGCCGTTTAGGTGGTAATAACCAATGGACACCTGTCATTGATTGGGGGACGTTAAGCTCTGGCAATAACGTAAAAATAGATTTGCGCCGCGGATCTGGTCAGGCTCTGACATTAGAAAGCTGTGACCCTCTAACAGAGGAGTGTGACGTACCATACCTAGTTGGTGAACAGCCTGACGTCAAAGTCCAACTGGTTTCAAAAGCATTTGATTACGATGAATGGAATGAGTTTTACGTCACTGCGACGGACAACGCTTACCCTGCCAATGTTAGTACAACAGGGAAATTTACCTTCCAAGTCGATAACAAAGGCCCTGAAATCATCCTAAACACGCCTTGGGTTGAAGACACATTGTCTAAAGAGAACTATGTCATAGGGCGTGAGTTCAATGTGCGATTTAAATCCGTAATAGACGATTCAGACCTTGAGCAAGTCTCGCTGTATCAAAGTGGTAAAGATTCGCCAATTAAGACAATTGTGCCAACGGATTCATCTAAAGAGTTTGTCATGTCTCTTATCAAGAGTGACACAGATAAAATAGACATTTCTGAAGATGAAAAAACAACGTCATTGTATGTAAAAGCAACCGATATATATGGTTTTGAGTCTAGTTCTAACACGCACAAGGTTATTCTTGATCGTGATGGGCCAACATTAGGATTAAGTGGTTTCAATGCGAATGACTACTACTTAGGTAACTATGTCTTTGACCTAACGGCGCTAGACCTAAATGCTAACGGTGATGTTTCAATTAATGGCGTAAATCGAGAAAGCCTAGAGTATTGGACGTTTAGCGATCTGGAACCATTACCTGGCTCTCCCGGTACAAAAATCAATGAGGATCTCAAAGTGAGCCTTGGTGATTTAGGTACGGGTACACACAAGGTTCGTTTAAAAGGGTCTGATGTTCGTGGCAACACAACCTTAACCAGTGATGAGCAAGATTTTACCGTCAAAGTGTACAACTCAATCCCGCAGGTGACGCTGGCGATGAGTTACACGGATGGAACGCCAATTACAAACAACACCATCTATCAAGATGGAAATATCGTACTGACGCTTGATATTGTTGATGATAGTGGCGTTGATCGAATTGACTCAACTTATAGATTCTCTGGAGAGCAAAACGGGACTAACTTTACGTTCTCAGAAACCGCAGATGGCACTTGGACTGCAACGTTGCTTTCTACACAAATTGCCAAAGATGGTAATTATGAACTTGATATCAAAGTTTATAACAAAGTTCGTTACCTTGATGAAAAAGACCGAAAGGTTGGAAAAGTAAACCAAACCTTTAGCGTACAGCGTGAAGGCGTGGTTCTAACAGTTGAAAGCCCGCTGGACTTCCAAAATTACTTATCTGATGGTGTTCTTGATGTCACCTTTACTACATTGAGTGCGGTCAAAGCCAAAACGTTAGAGTGTTGGGTTCGTGAAGAATACAACTCTCTAGATGCGCCACCAACTAATGAGCAACCAACTTCTGGTGTTATCAACGTATCGCAAGAACCTTACAGTTGTAGTGTCAATGTTGGGCAAAACATGACCAAAGCACCTGTTACTTTGATCACTAAAACCTTGGGTACAAATGGGCGTGAAACGATCAACAAGTTCAATTTCTCGATGGTGGATATTGATGCACCGACAGTCGTAGATGGTAACTCATACAGTTTTAAAGGAAGTGATGTTTGGTTTGATGAAGCTTTGAAGAAGAAGATGCTCACATTTGAGCTCTCTTTTAATGATGCTTTATCAGGCGTGAATACCGAAAGTTCAGATGAATATCCAAAGTTGGTTCGTAATCTTGGCAACAAAGCTTATACACCAACGACTTGTGCCAAAGGTGTTGGAAATATCAAGTGTACGTATTCTGAATCCTATGCCGATATTATTGATGGCCTGAGTACAACTCAAGAATACAAAATCAAGAACTTATCTGATTTAGCAGGAAACTTGACGCCAGAGCACGATCTACTGCTTGAATTACCTAAAGGTTCGGTAGTCGTCGAAATTACTGATCCGGTTGGAAACACAACCATTAATGGTCAGCAGCTTGTCGCCAAATTCAGAATTAAGCTGTATGAAAACTCTAGACTAGACAATGTGATGGCCAGGTTTGGAACGGAATCCTACAACTATAAAGATAATCCGGAGAAGTTTGCACAATTAGAGGTGTGTGCAGATGATCCAACCTACAAGTGTTCAACATTTACAAGTGAACTTCCTAGCGATGCGGATGGAAAAACGATCAGGACAACGATTACCGCAACGGATGTATGGTCGAGAGTCGGTGAAGCGACCGTTGATATTAAAGTTGACAATACATCTCCAAGTGTTGGCGATGAGATTATCGTAACTGAATCGCCAACAAATCCAGATAACGTTCGTTTTCGTTTCGACATAACGGACACTGGTAGCAGCCTGGCAAAAGTAAACTATTCGGTTTTAAACCCAAGCTATCAAGAAGAAAGAGTAGAGGATGGGAACGGTTCATCTACGTACTTTGAACTATCAAAATCTCAGTTAGAGGGGCGTGGTTCAATCACGGTTGATATCAAAGCGACAGATAGCGTCGGACTGTATTCTGATATCAGAAAAGTCATTGATATTCGTGTTCCTAAAGTCACAGTTGATTTCGATGGAATTACGAGTTTGCAGGGTGGGAAACTGTTTTTAACCAAGGCGAGCCAGCCGTTTACGGTATCTACGGTGGAAGGAGAAAGAGTGAAAGCTTCACAATATTCTGTGGAGCTTATTCCAAGCCTCGGTGATTCCTTGCGTTACTCAGGTGACGTTATCTCATCTAGTGGTAATGGAATGATGAACTTTGCCGTCGATAACCAAGGGGCATATACCCTTAAGGTGACGGTGACGGACTCAGTTGGAAGAGAGAATACAAGCTTTGAATTACTAGGCAAAAGTTATGATGGACAAGTGATCGAGTCTATTGTTGATTATGACGCTCCAAGTATTTCTGGCTTAAGTGCTAATCAAATCTCTAAGGTGCCGACAAACGATAAGTATCAACTAGAAATTAGTGCATACATCACAGATAAAAATTTAAATCTCGTCACGTCAAAAGCGGTGAGTAGTGGCAGCACTGTGGCTCCTCAAGCGATTACTGAGCCGACAACCGAAGCGGGGCCCTATGTCATAAGCTATTTGTTACCGAAAGGCGATCATACGATCACGGTGGCAGCAACAGACAAAGTGGATAATAAGAACGAGAGTTCTATTGACGCACATGTGGAAGCTGCAACCGTTCCCGGGCTAAGTATATCTACTGCTTCAAGCGCCCCTCTTTTTGGAGGCGAAGAGATTACACTTACGTTTAACTTTACAGAAGAAGTTACTAACTTTGATATCTCAGATGTCCACCTTGTCGCTAGTGATAACGGTGCAACAGGAACGTTAAAGCAAGATACGTGGTCCACTTCAGACAACGTTACGTGGACGGTTAATTACATCAGTCCAGAAAAGCAAGATAAAAACATAACAATACAGGTAGAGGATGATAGCTACCAAAGTATCAACACCATTCCTGGAAAAGGAAGCAGTTTAAGTATCGCGGTTGAAGGAACCTTGCCAAAACTGACCAATGTGACATTTAACCCCGAGCATCAGAGTGTGGGTCAAAGCGTGAGTGTCTCGCTTGAGTTTGATAAAGAGATCCAAGAGGCGACCGCTACGCTTGGCGGCAATCGCATTAGTTCTCTATCAGCAACGGCAGATAAAAAGGTCTGGGTTGGTGATGTACAAGTTCCGAGCACCGCGCTGTTAAGTGTCGACTTGGTTGTTAGTCAATTTAAAGATTTGACTGGCAACGTAGGTGAGGATAACACCGCTCACGAATTGCCAATCACGCCAACCTTAGCTATTACGCCAGTGGGCAGTGTGGATGAAACGCATGCCGCCACGCTACAATTCGAAGGTACGTCGACACGTTTTGATGGCCAGTCCCTGCGTCTTGAAGTGAAAGCCCAAGGCGGCGCGACGGTATTGAAAAGCAGCAGCGCAACGGTACAAGCCGGTGGCACTTGGACCAGTGACGCAATGGATATGAGTCACCAAACCAACGGCACTTATACCGTGATGGTGACGGGGACGAACTCAGCGGGCATTGAAGTAAGTGAAAGCCAGAGTTTTACATTGGCGCAGTCTTTGCCAACGCTGACTAACGTGACGTTTACGCCTGAGCACCAAGCCATCGGCCAAAGCGTGACGGTAACGCTAGAATTCGATAAAGATCTGCAGTCCGCAGCGGCGGAGTTAGGTGGTACAACGATCACTTCATTAATGGCAACCGCGGACCCAAGTGTTTGGACTGGTGATGTGGTGGTACCAAGCACGTCAGAGATCAATGTGGCGTTGCTTGTTCGTGACTACCAAGACTTATCAGGGAATATCGGTAGTCAGAACACGGCTTACTCCATGCCGATAACGCCAACCTTAGCTATTACGCCAGTGGGTAATGTGGATGAAACGCATGCCGCCACGCTACAATTTGAAGGTACGTCGACACGCTTTGACGGTCAGTCCCTGCGTCTTGAAGTGAAAGCCCAAGGCAGCGCGACGGTATTGAAAAGCAGCAGCGCAACGGTACAAGCTGGTGGCACTTGGATCAGTGACGCAATGGACATGAGTCACCAAACCAATGGCACTTATACCGTGATGGTGACGGGGACGAACTCAGCGGGCATTGAAGTGAGTGAAAGCCAGAGCTTTACACTGGCGCAGTCTCTGCCAACGCTGACTAACGTGACGTATACGCCTGAGCACCAAGCCATCGGCCAAAGCGTGACGGTAACGCTGGAATTCGATAAAGATCTGCAATCCGCCGCGGCGGAGTTAGGTGGTACAACGATCACTTCATTAATGGCAACCGCGGACCCAAGTATTTGGACTGGTGATGTGGTGGTACCAAGCACGTCAGAGCTCAATGTGGCGTTGCTTGTTCGTGACTACCAAGATTTATCAGGGAATACCGGTAGTCAGAACACGGCTTACTCCATGCCGATCACGCCAACCTTAGCCATCACGCCAGTGGGTAATGTGGATGAAACGCATGCCGCCACGCTACAATTCGAAGGTACGTCAACACGTTTTGATGGTCAGTCCTTGCGTCTTGACGTTAAAGCCCAAGGCAGCGCGACGGTATTGAAAAGCAGCAGTGCGACGGTACAAGCCGGTGGCACTTGGACCAGTGACGCGATTGATATGAGTCATCAAACCAATGGCACTTACACCGTGATGGTAACGGGGACGAACTCAGCGGGTATTGAAGTGAGTGAAAGCCAGAGCTTTACACTCGTGCAGTCTCTGCCAACCTTGACTAACGTGACGTTTACGCCTGAGCACCAAGCCATCGGCCAAAGCGTGACGGTGACGCTGGAATTCGATAAAGCATTGCAAGGTGCTGTGGCGGAGTTAGGTGGCACGACGATCACTTCATTAGTGGCAACCGCGGACCCAAGTGTTTGGACTGGTGATGTGGTGGTACCAAGCACGTCAGAGCTGAATGTGGCGTTGCTTGTTCGTGACTACCAAGACTTATCAGGAAATACCGGTGGCCAGAACACGGCTTACTCCATGCCAATTACACCGACAATACACCTAGACGTTATCAACGATGTTACTGGAGTGGAAAGCGTGACAGTAAGTGGTAGCAGTGAACGGTTTGAAGATGGTGAGTTCATAGATATTAAAGCAGTCGACGCTGATGGTACAGAAGCCACAGGCATGGCTACCGTGCTTTCAGACTCATGGACAACTGATTTAGATCTTTCAGGACTGAAGGAGGGGGTAGTGACGATTTATGTAAATGGTACCAACAAGCTTTCCGCCTCTGCGGAAGAGGCTCAAGCAACATTTAACTATGATCGTTTCGCAAGTACAGCCTCCTTAGGTGCTGTTTACAACCGATATTTTAGTGAGAACAAAACTTTAAAAAATGCGGCATAAATAAAGCGAGCGTTTAGCTCGCTTTATTTCTTTGGGATTTTTTGTGATATTTATCAAAATAATTGCCTTTATTGATAAGTTACTCGAATTAATGAATCGTCTTAATACAAGGCTGAATAACTATAATAACTAGGCCAATGTTGCTTTTAGGTGTGTATGAAGTGATTGTGATGGTCGCTCGGCCGGTGCTGTGGTGAATGTGTCGCGTTGAAAATCTTTTTAAATATTATATATTTACGCTAGTTTCTATACTCTGAGTATAGTGTTCTGCATGAGGTCGATGGGTAATACCTCGCCTCTTTAACTCGCGATGAAGCAAATTTAATCCTAGCAAGCTTCAGAGCAGTTACTTTTGTGAGTGCGTAATGCGCTCACCTTTTTATTTAAACTTCCTCAGTAACAGTCAATTTGTTGTTTGTTGCTGAGGAGGGCACCTCATAAACTTCTGAATTTCCTCGTGCTTACCTGAAGCGCACGTTACTACGATTTTTGTTAACTTCAGTCCATAAATTAAATTTTTTAGATAGTAAGATTTTACCATTTTGACAGAGTGGGTGATGTTACTGGCTTTTATAGTGGTCAAATCGCATGTTTTGATAGCAAAAATGACCATTTTTTTGGTGTTTTTGATTTCGGGAGATTTTTCTATCTCGTTGAAAATAAATGGCTAAGTAAGTAGGATACGCAGACCAAATCGTACTTGTAAGCCTTATCAGCTTAATTGTCACCGCAGCCATATTTACGATGTTGGTTGTGGAGAATTCAAATGCATTTAGTTTGCAAATTTATACCTAGCTCGAAGCTATCCTCCAACGAGCTATCTTATGTTCTTACACCGGACGAGTGTATAGGACAGCTTTCGCGTTTGCGAAATTCAGATGACATCCTTAGAAACCTCCCTAAAGAATTGGCGCAAAAGATTTCCATCTCTGCCAAAAAAACGACCAGCGCATTGCTAGCTGCGATAAGAATCGAATTGGGGAAAGGCAATTGGGTGTCATTATCTACCGTTGCTCGTCGTTCGCCATTGACGGACTCTCAGCTGCAAAGCTTCCCTAGACTTAAATCACTCGTTGACTTTGTATCAGCTTCGAATGAAAGCAAAGCTTTTAAAGCAGGATACAAGCAGGTTACCGACGATGTTGCTTTAGTTCGTAGTTACACCCATGTCCCCTCTGAGCCAAGCCCAGATCAAAAAATCGTTGTCGAGTTTGCAGGGCAGTGGTCTAGCAACGCGGCATGTTTGATGTTGGGAAAAACCGAAGCTCAAAAAGAAAAAGTGACTGTAGGCAAGGCTGATACAGAAAACAAACACCGCAGCCTCGCGACGTTTAAAGATCTCGATGCTGAAGGTAAAACGCTTTATATCAAAATTCCTTGCTCCGACCAGCCTCAGCCAATCTTGCTTAAACTCGCCGAAGACCTGCAACCCGTTGATAAAGAAACTCAGATGGATGAGTGGGACAACGTGTTGGTGCCAGTAGTTCCAGTTCATAAGAGTGATTCAGGGTATGTATCTATCGATCGCGGTTATATTTATGTCGTTTGGCAATCAGAAGTTTGGCGAGAAATCCAAGTTCAAAACGACGGACGCTTTTCTGATGTCGATCTATTACTCTACCAAAGCACTAAGTCCTCGCCTCAAAGATCAGTCGATATTAGCTTATATGACGAAGACTCCGAAGCATTTCTGTCAGGGGAAGCGTTTCAGTTGTACCAAGACGGTAAAAAAGTCTTTGAGGGTGTGTTGGACGAATATGCTTGCGCCCGTGTTTTTGGTCTTACTGCAGAAGAAGTTGAGGTAGTGGTTGCGGGTTGGCCCAACGAAGGCGAAACATACACAGAATTACTTCAAACCGAATTGAGTCCATTTAAGGCTGGAAGTAAAACAAAGAGAGAGCCTCTTGGTGTTCCTTTGCCTCATATTTGGCTTCCATACAAAATAAACGGTAGCGTACAAAGTGATGTTGCTCTCTTCTATTCTCGGACTCAACTCAATACTCAGCAACTCAATGAATTAAAGAGTGGAAATAATGAAAAAGCGGTTAAAGTTAACCTCAGTGATTATTCTTCCGCTCACAACTTTGATGCGAGCTCTGAACCTGTGATTTCGCTGCCGAATCTAGATACTCAAGCGCCAAGCAAATCAGATTACAATATCATCAGCCAAAACGAGCAAGGTGTTGCTGCCGCTGTTGTTAACTCACCAAGTGAAGGCATTGTAATCACATATAAAAGTAACCCTCAGTGCGATCAACCGGATGATTTTTTCCAACTGGCGTGTGTTGATGAAACATGGAGCCAAAAGATTTTTTTGCGCGAGGCTGAGTTTGTGGATGAGTATTGTAAAGAAGTCGTGTTTAGCGGTTGGTTACCAGAAGTTAAAAGGGTCAATCTCACTCGTCATTGCCGATCTCATAACTCAGATAAAACGGTCTTAATGTCAGTTATTTATCAAGACATTGAACTCACGGAACTATTATAAAATGAAACGAACAACGTTAAGTATCACGCTTCTTTCGACAGTTATGTTATTAAATGGCTGTGGTGAAGAAAGTAATCAAACTTCGAATACGGTAACAACACAATCCGTAGAAAAAGAACCTACTCAGAAGGCTTGTTACGATGTCGGTGAAACAACGTCACTCGATCGCATAGATGTAACCGGACCACGCTGCCAATGGCAAAGTGAGCACAACTTTATTGTTTACTCTGAAGATCTGTCCAAGCCTGAATACCCAGGTACACTTCCCGTAAAACCAGGCTATGCTGTTCGCAGAGCAAAAGAGTGGCCTCGTGAAGACTTGTCTGATGCGAGCTCTTATGACAAACCTCGAATTCAGTTTTGGTGGAATAATGTCAGCTCACGAGACCCTCTCGTAAACGATTACGAAAATGGCTACAAAATTTGGAGCGTGAAAATTGATGGGACAGATTTACGTTTAGTTACGGATGATATGCCAAGTATGGCGTCACCTCAGACCTTTGTGACGAGCCGTTCCCCTAATAATCGTTATGTGGCATACGCATACAGTTATGGCGAGCCTCTGATAAAAGCGATCTTTGACTTAAAAACGCAACAGACCATTCAGTTGGGCAGTGCGCGCACCAAGCCATATTTAGTCTGGGCGGACGACTCTAGTTACATCTATTTCTCAGATGGTTTTAAGCGTTTTAAATACACACTAGCTACGGGAACCAAAGAAGAGGTAGATGTACCGTTGTCTGAAGATACGGTCATTGTAGATGGCAAGTTAATCAATGCCGCGGGCTTGGGGGTGGGAGTTTATGACGCCAAGACACTCAAACGCTTATACACGATTTTACCTGAAAAAGAGTTTGAAGACTCCGTCGATATTGAAAAGCGTATCTACCGCCAAATTGCCATCAGCCCTAATGGAAAATACGTGTGGGCAGTAAACTCGTACCGTAAAGTGTTGATCAACGTTGAAGAAAAAACGTGGCTTGCGTTTTCTAAGGAAGGCGATGAAAAGAACGTTTATGCTAAAGTGGGCAATATCAGTAACAACGGTAATGAAACACAAAGAGGAGCAGCAATAATAACCATAAGACGTTATGGGCCAGATCTCCGTTATGAAATGAATGGAAATGGTGCTCAGTCATGGAAGGTGATTCAATCTGGTCAAAACACGATAACACCAGTGTTATATAATGCCGATGCTAATTATGGACGCTTTCTGGAGGTAGATAACGATGAGTAATAACTTTAAGTATTTACCAACAGATGTCTATTTGTTCGGTGTCGATTTTCCTAATATTGGGGATGCACAGAACCCTCAATATAGAGCGATTAATATCGAAAAAGATCTGACCTCATTAGAAGAGTTGAAAAATATCCGCCCTATGTCACGTCTTCCTATTGCCATAAATTTAGGTGAGGAAAGCGCTGCTCTTTGGGCGACAGACGATTTAGGCCGTTTACATGTACTCGGTGATTCAACGCAGAAAAACCCAAAAACCAACGTCAATCAGGTTTTGGCACTGCGTTCGCCCGTACATGAACTAACACAGAAGACGTATAAGCTGTCTTTTCCTGAATGGTCAATGCTTACAGAGTTGGCGATTGGTGCGCAGAGTAAGGCTCGCCCAATCAAAAAGGCGTGCGCAGACCTCGCTTCTATCTTAGAAAAGCTAAAGGGGTATGGCGGTGATCAAACGCTTAACTCGCTAGAAAAAAAAGTGGAATATGCTGTTACAGAAGTAAAGCGTTCACAGCTCGCACCAAAATATGAAGTAGGTACTCAAGCGCTAACTGATGAGCAAGTTACATATAACAAATGGTATGACTCTGTACCTGAAGATAAGCCCATTCGTGGTTTTATCGTGCCAACTTTTTCATTTCTCGCTGTAGCGTTTTCAACCGATGATTATGACCTCGCTATTGTTGATGTAAAGCGTTTCGACGAGACAACGAGTACACATAAAAGCTTACAAGAAGAGGACACTGTAACGCAGGCTAAACTTGATAAAATCAGCGGTTCGCATCGTCCAATCGCGTTGTTTCCGTTGGCGTCAGAGGATTTTACTGATGGCATGTACACCATTGAAGTGGTTTTCGACCGAGAGTTAGCAGGTAAAATTCCCGAATTTGCCCAGAATGCCACTAATGTAACCAAAGAGTATGATGAGTTTGGACTTATCTCCAGAGTCACCTACGAGCTACGAGAGTACATCACGCTTAGCCAAACGACACCGTTTGGTAAGATCGCGGTTGTTGCGGGCGACATGATCTCACTTGAAGAGTCTTTGGTATACCAATTTCCTACGCAGTTTAAAGCTCTACAAGCCTTCCGAATGGGAGAGCTTGAAAAACTAGAGAATAGCGGAACGACTGCCAGTATGAGTGCTGCGCTGTGGGAGATTGGTACAAAAGTTACGCCAAGTTTGGTTAATGCTGGCATTAATATTCATCAAAATCCCTCCAGTAAACACGACGTGGTTGGAAGTTTAGCAAACACGTTTTGGGGGCAAGTAGATAAGGGCGCATTACCTCCAGCCATGATTTCGGCATTGGAGTTTTCATTTGGGGTATCGGCTACCGCAGCAGCTTACCAAACTCTTCAAGATTTACGCCAAGCGGCATCGGAATCCGAGCGTGCAGCACAAGTGGGCTTAAAAGTGCTCCTCAAAGAGAAGGGGTTTGACAAAAGTAAGTTCTTTACCAAGGTGATTGAACCTGCGAGAAATGGTAATGCCCACGTTGTGGCGGGGAGTGCTGCTAGAACGTGGTTGACAGGTAACGGCAGTATCAAAAGCTTTTTGTCGCCCTTTGCTGGTGCAGGGCTCAATGCAATCAACACCTTCTATGAGATAAAAGCGATCACTGACAAAAGCGAGCAATTACGCTTAGCAGAAGAGAAAGCTAAACTCAGGAAAAGTTATTTTGAGCAGGTATCACGCGATTATCTGAACTGGGTACCTGTCTGGAAAGAAAGTCTGAAGAGCGGGGAATTACTACTTAAGCAAATCATAGATAAGTTAGGCGACAATGTAACGTTTACTGACAGCATTCCTAATGACGTTGCTGAAGACAGTGCAATGTTTGTTAAAGACCATAAAGGTGCCGGTTTACGTTTGGTTTTTCCTTTTGATAACAACCAGGTTCAAGCCCCTCACTTGTCATATTTGGCTGCTGTCGATAAAGAATTATCTAAGATTCCAAATGCCGTTGTTGAAATCGAAGGGCATGCCTGTCAAAACGGTGATTCAGAATATAACCAAAACCTTTCGCAGCAGCGAGCGCAGCATGTTGCTGAGTTTTTTTCTTCAGTTAGTGACATTCGATTTTTTGGCGAACGTCGACCGATAGTCGAGGTACCAAACAACGAAATCAAACGCGAAAACGCGCAACTTAATATTAACCGACGTGTTGAGGTTCGAATCTACCTACAAGAGTTTGCGGCGAGAATTCCACCGAGTCGACTCGGCTTTAAGGCTATGGAGCAAGCGCGTTTAGCTCAGTTAAATGCGAACTTGGGAGAAGAAGCAATTGCAAAAGAGCTCAAGCTAGCTATCTTCGAGATGATCGTTGGTATGGCTTGCTATGCTCCGATAATAGGGCAGGCAGCAAGAGGCTTTTTCGTTGTCAAAGAAGGCGGAAAAATGCTGATGAGTGGTGCCCAGTTGCTTGACTCTGCACTCTTTGATTATTACTTGTCTTCTTACAACGAGGTTAGAAAAAGCGTATCTGCAATTGAACAACTTAGCCATGAAACCACAGAGATTATTGATTCATTGGCTGAGATTAATACGCAATTGACTGAGGTGTATTTTACGTCATCAGATGCGTTAGTTGAGCACTTAGGAAAAGCTACGGGTGCAAAGGAGCTGATTAAGCGCTATCAACGCCGTGCACTTGCTATTAATGGTTTGGTGCTTTTGATTCAAAGAGCTTGTGCTGAGGGCGAACAAGAGTTCACAGAACAGTGGCGAATATTAGCTATCGATGAATACATTCAGCGATATATTGAAACCGATGGTTGGATATTAAACACAGAGTTAAAAGAAAACTTGTGCAACTTGTGGATCCAAGAACTCATGCGTCGTGAGGGACGCAAGCAATTAGTTGAAAGTTACGGTGAAGAAATAGCTGAACAAATCATTACTCGTAACAAAGCCAACTATATTGCTCCAAAAAGGAAAGACGTTTCTGGGGCGTTTAATGTCGCGTTTCCAGTGCAAGACAAGCTCTATAATCGCGATCAACAACGAGGCTTAGTGGAGTTTGCGACACAGTTTAATGTTGAGTCTAAAAAATTATCAGAAGAGGACCTAGGGTTCGTTAGGTTATTAGTCTCTGAGCCTCATGACAACTCTAAATGGGTCACCTTTGATGAGTGGGAGAAGGTACGATTAAAAGCAAATAAAAAGGTGCGATTATCGCCTTTCCACCGTTTGAAGTGGCAAATGGTGTTAGGCAAACAAAGTCTGAAACAGATGACGTCAAATGTGTTTCAGTGTGAGATGTCTTATCAGCGCACTGACGGTTTACTTAATACCAGTGGACCTAAGTTTAATTTGATGTTCAAGCCGATGAAACACGAGGAATTTAGTGTAGATCCCAAAGGTGAGTTGGCCGAATTTTTTGAGGCGGAAAAAGCAGACGGCAAAGTCCTTATTGGTTGTGAGTTTGAACCGTATTTTTACTTTGGCGATGATGTCTTCTCTGGAGTGAAGCCTTTGATCGCTAAGCACGATTTAGTCGATTATAGCGGATACTTATCTCAAGTTGCTCTCGGTCCGATTTTTGGGCAGGTGATAAAAATTGACTCCCAACAAGATGTACTCAAAGAATATGTAAACAGCGGTGGCTTCAAAAATATGACCTATGAGTTCACTCTATCTGGAAGCAACTATAAGCTACCAGTACGAGTGGACAAGACAGTCGGACGATTTATTACGTCACCTAGACAGATTCCTGTAGGAGTCGATACAAACCATAACTATACACTCTCTGCTAAATCGGGCTTTATTGCGAACGGAAATAGTGTGTCAGAGAAAGATTTGTTAACGCTAGATTTTGTCTTACATAGTAAAGTTCATAAAGGCCCGACAAAGCCTGTTATCGATGACATTAAGCACAGTGCGATTGCGGTCAACTACGGAAATAAACGACAGTTTATGAACGAAGACAGTATGTTCACTACTGCTGATGAGCTCAAAGGTTTTGATTGGACTTCGAATAAGTCATTCGCTATGGAAGTTATGCTTATTGGTGGCAAGCACAGAAAAGAGTCGTATGAGGGACAAAACCTCGAATGGCAAAGTGTTCCAGTTTCACTAAAGCTATCTACTACTTTTGATAATGAAGCCGTATTCGGATCTGAAACTACCGCTGGTCCTGAGTATCTAAGTAACCTTACTTATATTGGGATACTAAAGAAAGACGGTTCTAAATGGACGCTAGATGACAGCGATGTGATTAACAAAAATATAGACGCAGATTTTGTCTCTGAGGCTCTATCCAACATAGACATGGATGAAGATTTCGATGGTAAGGTGGTCTACGCGTCTCGTTTCGAGTTCGCATTTAAAGCGCTGAACGGGCAAGAAATCAAGGGGCTTCGACCATTTGGACCCGTTGTCTCGACATCTGGTCGATTCCAAGAAGCAGTTCTAAAGGTGTCCTCTCTAGTACAACGTAATACAGCGGAAAAAACGCCGTTTAAACTTGAAAGCTTTGAGATGTCGTTGGGCAGGCAGTACAAAAATGTAGATGAGTTATCTTATTTTTCTGATTGTGAAGACCCAAGCTATAAAGTTGATAAAGATATGTACATCAACTGGGCAAAACTGAAACCTGAAGAGCGTACAGAACGTTTGGTAACTTGGATTAGAGACCCATACTTAGCAACTATCATTGAAGCGTCGATTCTCAATAAATAAAAAAACCGCCTTCGGGCGGTTTTTCTTTTCTTATCAATGGAAACTGAAGTAAGATTTCTCGCTTCTCGCTTCTCGCTTCTCGCTTCTCGCTTCTCGCTTCTCGCTTCTCGCTTAACCCGCTGCAGAAATATCGTATTTCTTCATCTTATGGTTGAGAGTGCTCATTGGAAGCGCCAATTGCTCAGCGGCCTTCTTGGTGTGCCAATTGCAAGCATTTAAGCAATCGATGATTACTGTACGCTCGTATTGGCTGACAACGTCCTTAAGGCTCTTTGAAACGTCTTCTAAATCCGCTTGTGCTTGCTGCTCGTAAGTAGGTTGCTCTGGGGTAGATGAAGCTGCTTTCATGTCGATACTTGGCACACTTTCTGGGATTTGTTCGCCAAACTCGATGTGAGTAATAGTTTCAAAATCGGACAGTAGCACCGAGCGCTCAATGATGTTCTTAAGCTCACGCACGTTCCCTGGGTATTGGTAGGCAAGGAGCTGTTTACGTACGTTGGCACTTAACCCTGGTGCTTGCGGCAAACCTAGCGTGTTGGTGGTGTGTTGCACGAAATGTTCGGCAAGGGGAATAATGTCTGACTTGCGAGCTCTCAATGGTGGTAATGTAATAGGGAACACATTCAAACGATAGAACAAATCGGCACGGAATCCGCCATCTTTGATTTGCTGCATAAGATTACAGTGGGTTGCGGCGATAACGCGAACGTCCACTTCAATCTCTTTGCTAGTGCCGATTGGGCGAACTTTACGTTCCTGTAGCACACGCAGCAATTTTGCTTGCAGTAGCATTGGCATATCGCCAATTTCATCTAGGAAAAGCGTGCCGCCGTTGGCTGCTTCAAACAAACCGACTTTGTCTTTGTCCGCGCCCGTGAATGAACCTTTCTTATGCCCAAACAGTTCAGACTCTAACAACTGTTCGGGAATTGCCGCACAGTTTTGTACGATCAAAGGCTGTTCTGAACGGTTAGAGTTTTCGTGAATGTATTTCGCGATCACCTCTTTACCTGCGCCCGTTTCACCACGCAACAGAACGTCGACAGGAAGAGATAGCACCTTATCAAGACGATTCAAGACATTGAGCATTTCTTCGCTCTCTGCAATAGGACCTTGATAGGCTTTCTGAGTACGTTTTTTGAGCTGAGTATTCTCGCGCACTAGGGCTTGATTGTCTGCATTGAGATTTTTAATCACTTGCCCGTATTGCTCTAACCACACAGCTTGGCGAATATTACTCGCGGCCATACGACAAAACTCAGTCAATGCAGCTTCATTGTCGATAACACTTAAATCGAGCAAGACCAAGAGTCCAATGGTCTTACTTTCGCTATCAATCAAAGGCCACGCCAGCAAGTTCTCGCTTTTTAGCCCTAGCGTCTGCTCAGTTTGATAGATGCTGTCACAGTCATAACCGTTGTACTTATACAACTCGTTAATCAATACCACTTCACCATTGCGAATGGCAAAGTTAAATGGATCGTTCTCACTAGCGGAATCAATCTGCAATGCCTCCCAAGGGTGGGAAACAATCGTTTTATCGTTATGGTGAGCGGTACTTGGAATCAACGCCTGGCCAGTCTGGTCCAAAACATAAATGATGCCGTGCTTTGCGAGGGTCATTTGTCTCGCAGCGGTCAACACAGCATCCAAGGTTTGGGTAAGCTGGCTGCGATCAGCCAAAGACTGACTGATCGCAAGTAGGGCGTTACTAAGTTCGCTATGGTTAGCTGAACGCATAGGTTAGTGTTCCTTGCTCATCGACAGACACTTCGATTTGCGTATGTGAATCATCCTTGTCATGCACTAGTAGCTGAGTCGAGAGCTGAGGCAGTAACTGACGGTTGATAACCGCGTCGATGTTACGCGCGCCCGTTTCAGCAAGGCGACAGTTACCTAGTACGAACTCAACCAAGCTGTCTTCGTAGCTCAGAGACAGCTTGTGATGGCTCTGTAGACGCTGAGAAACTTTGTTCAACTTGTGGTGAATAATTTCTGTCATTGCTTCATCAGACAGCGGAACAAATGGCAGTACCGACATACGTGCCAACAGCGCCGGTTTGAAGTGTTGGTTTAAAGTAGGGCGGATAGCTTCTGCGATGATGTTTGCATCGATGTCTTTTGATTGATGAACCAAAGATTCGATCTCGTGCGTTGCAAGGTTACTGGTCATGATGATCAGCGTGTTCTTGAAGTCGATGGTGCGGCCTTCGCCGTCGTTCAGCGTACCTTTGTCGAAAACTTGGTAGAACAAGTTCAACACTTCTGGGTCGGCTTTTTCTACTTCATCAAGAAGTACAACAGAATATGGACGCTGACGTACCGCTTCTGTCAGCATGCCGCCTTCACCGTAACCTACGTAACCTGGAGGTGAACCGATTAGGCGAGATACCGTGTGCTTCTCTTGGAACTCAGACATGTTAATGGTCGTCATAAAGCGCTCACCACCAAACATTTGATCAGCGATCGCACGAGCCGTTTCGGTTTTACCCACGCCACTTGGGCCAACCAGCAGGAATACGCCTGTTGGTGCGTCTGCGTTGCCTAAGCCTGCTTTCGCAGTTTGAATGCCTTCAGACAGTGCATCGATAGCGTATTCTTGGCCTTTGATGCTTTGTGTTAGGCTTTCTTTCAGTTTTAGCGTGGTTTCTGCTTCGTCTTGAAGCATCTTACCCATAGGAATGCCAGTCCAGTCCGAGATGACGTGGCTAACTTCATCTGGGCCCACTTCAAAGTGAACCAGTGGGTTGCCATTGCGGATTACATCTAGCTGCTCTTGGCAGGCCGAAATGGCAATGCGAACGGCTTCTTCATCCATTTCTGCATATGGAGAGACGTCTTGCTCTTGTTCTGAATCTTCGTCTGCAACAAGCTCTTCTTCATTTGTTTCGCCAAAGACCAGTTCATGTAAGCGAGAGCGTAGAGCAATCATCTCTTGGATCTGCTCTTTTTCTTTGTGCCATTGCGCTTCTTGTTCTGCTAGCTCTTCTTTCGTTGTTTCCATTGCCAGTTTTAGGTCTGGAATGTTAGCAAGGCTGTGCTTGTCGCCAGTTTGCTGCAGAGCATCACGCTCAAGTGCTTCAAGCTCGCGCTGTTGAGCTGCAAGTTCTTGTTGCAGAGTCTCAACAGAAGCAGGAATGGCATTAAGGCTGATGTTCACTCGTGCACACGCCGTATCTAGTACATCGATCGCTTTGTCTGGCAGTTGACGACCAGAGATGTAACGAGCAGAAAGTGCTGCCGCAGCAGTGATAGCATCGTCACGCACGTAAACGTTATGTGACTTCTCGTATGCTGGGCGCAGACCACGAATGATCAATGCTGCTTGCTCAGGAGACGGTTCGTCGAGTTTCACCAATTGGAAACGACGCGCAAGAGCAGGATCTTTCTCGAAGTACTTCTTGTATTCCGACCATGTTGTCGCAGCGATGGTTTTCACTTCACCACGCGCTAGGGCTGGTTTTAGCAAGTTTGCCGCGTCGCTGCCGCCCGCTTGGTTACCACCGCCAACAAGGGTGTGTGCTTCATCGATGAAAAGAATGATAGGGGTTGGCGAGTTTTTCACTTCATCCAATACTGCGTTTAGGCGTTTTTCGAATTCGCCTTTTACGCTTGCACCAGCTTGCAGAAGACCCATGTCCAGGCCGTAAAGCTCAACACCTTTGAGGTTGTCTGGTACGTCACCTTGTACAATCTTAAGTGCCAAGCCTTCTACTACTGCGGTTTTACCAACGCCCGGTTCACCAACAGCAATAGGGTTGTTTTTACGGCGACGAGCAAGAATGTCCACGATTTGGCGGATTTCTTGGTCGCGGCAGAAAACAGGGTCGATTTCGCCTTTGCGTGCTTTACCAGTGAAGTCGGTTGTGAACTTGCTCAGTGCTGAACCATCTTCACGAGCTTGTGTTTTTTCTGAAGTAGCAACTTGCGCCTCAATAGAGTGGCTTGTTAGCTCTGCAAAGTTACGCTTAAGGCTGTCAGGGTTTACCGCTTCAAGGATAGAGGCGTAACCATGTTGGCCGTAACGGAGAGGGTTGCTAACAAGAGTAAGGAGCAGGGCACCAGAGCGGATTTGTGTTTCGGATAGATCTAAAGAAGAAACCAGCCAACTTTCTTGCAACCATTCGATTAATAAAGCAGAAAAAACAGGTTTGCTGCCATTTCCTTTAGCGTTGGTGTCGAGTGTGGATCGAACCGATTGTCTTAATAAGTTCTCAGAACAATCAAAATGACTCAATAAGACGTCAAAATCACTATTTGGCCTTTCTAATAGACTCAGTAAATAATGCTCAATTTGAACTTCGTTTGCTTTTTCAGAGACTGCAAGTGCAGCGGCGTCTTCTAATGCTACTTTTGCAATCGGGTGTAGACGCTGAATTAATGAAGAAAGGTTTATATTTATCATAGCCATTTTATTCTTTAGAGGAAAAGAGGTAGCGGCTATTATACTAAAAGTAATTGCGTTCTTTTTTTATCAAGATATTTTGACTATCGTTTGTTGGTTATTTTTAATGATTATTGTGACATTAATGTTTGTGGTTATTTTAATGGCGTTGTTATTCTAAATTAATTGATAGTAAAAGTGTCGGATTTATTAGTTTTAATGACTTTATTTACACGGTTTTATATGGTTATTTTCACTTTTTAAAGTTAGAACAATTTATTATTATCTTAATCCAACTTTTTGGTTTTTTATCCAATAAATTGTACTCAATATATTAGTGAACAATGCCTGTAATTACTTAAGTTGTTGTTTTTGTTTGATTTTTAAAGTTGGCACGGACTTTGATTATACCAACTAGTCGCGGTGATAAGCGATTTGGTGATTTAAACAAAACAGAGGCTTTGTTGCTTAAATCGATGGAACTAAATCAAGAAGCTACGATCTGATCGGCTACACCCATTAATCGTCGTAGCCTCATGCCTAAACCTCGTTACAAAACAACTAACTGGACGCAGTACAACAAAGCCTTAATAAACCGTGGTTCTCTGACCTTTTGGATTGATGAGGAAACGATAGCCGAGTGGAAGCAAAACAAACAAGGCAAGCGCGGCAGACCTCGCCAATTCAGCGACTTAGCCATTACTACT